>CALLYL010000612.1 GCA_937859535.1 uncultured Myxococcales bacterium | reverse complement strand
GAAGCCGCGCTGTCTTTGACGCTACGGAAGGGAATCTATCAGCGATACGGCCATCTGGTGCGGGTGGTTGAGGATACGATCGGACTGATTCGCGAGAAGGGAGCGCCGATCATTGAGGCGATTCCGCTGGAGACTCTGCATCTGATTCTGTCGAGCTGTGCGGAGTGGCGCGCCTGGCGGAAGGTGGATGGGGAAATGAAGCTTCTGAACACCACTCCACCGGACAAGGTGGTGCGGGGGGTGTTCAAAATGAAGCGGTTTCCTTCAGAAATTCCCGAACTAGAGGCGGTCATCGAGACACCGATGATCCTTGCAGACGGGCGAGTGGTACAGACCCCAGGCTACGACCGTGAATCAAGGCTTCTGTACTTGGAGCCCGACGAGCTGCGGGAGCACATCGTGCCCGACCATCCGAACCGCGCCGATGTCGAGGAGGCGCGAGACTTCCTGCTCGACCTGATCTGCGATTTCCGTTTTCAGAAAGACGCTCACCGGGCGGCCTGGCTCGCTGGGGTTCTGTCGTACTTCGCACGGTTCGCCGTAAAGAGCCCTGCGCCATGCTTCATCGTCGATGCGAACACCCCCGGAAGCGGGAAGGGATTCCTTGTGAAGCTGACGGGAATCATCACCCAAAATCGCTGGCTCGATCGGTTCACACAAAAGACCGATCCAAAGGACGAGGAGCAGATGATCGTGAGCATCGCGCAGAGCGGTCTGATCCAAGTGCTCATCGATAACGTAGACAGGCCGATCGGTTCGGGAGCGTTCGATGGTGCGTTAACAGATACGACGGTCAGCGATCGAGCGTTTCACACACAAAGGATCTCAAGGTTTCCGCTGTTTGCCATTTGGTGGATCACCGGAAACAACGTCCAGATTCGGGAGGGGGCAGACACGGCCCGACGGGCGATGCACATCCGGCTGGATTCTCCAGAAGAGAGGCCGGAGCAGAGAACCGGGTTTCGGCACGACCCGATCCTCGACTACGCGAGGCAGGTAAGGCCGCA
The DNA here is from genome assembly GCA_937859535.1 of uncultured Myxococcales bacterium. Taxonomy (GTDB): domain Bacteria; phylum Myxococcota_A; class Polyangia; order Palsa-1104; family JAEUJZ01; genus JAEUKA01. The sequence continues at coordinate 4,185 of CALLYL010000612.1, read as the reverse complement.
ACTGGTGATAGCCTGTCTGACGATTCTCCGTGGGTACTTCGTGGCCGGTCGTCCGTCGATGGGCTTGAAGCGGTGGGGAGGGTTTGAGGAGTGGTCAGACTTGATCCGAAACTGCCTGGTGTGGTGCGGAGTCGGCGACCCCTACGAAGCACACGAGGCGCTTGTCAAGGAAGCGGACTCGGACAGCGACTTACTCGAAGACCTCATGATCGGGTGGAAGGAGATTCAAGAATACCACAAGTGCGACTCACTCACCCTCGGTGAAATCGTGTCCGAGCTGGAGTGCGATTTGGACCAGCGAAGGCGAAACCCGCACTATGAATTGCGCTTCCCACTGCTCTATCAGGCGGTGCAGAGGCTTTGCAAAACCCAGGAAGGGAAGGTTCCCCCTGCCCACGTACTTTCCAAGCGGCTTGGAAAGTACAAGGGCCGCTCTCGACGAGGAATGAAGATCGTGAGCTTTGAAAAGACGAAGGATGGCCTGCGCTGGGGTGTGGTCTACGTGGAAGGGAAGGGGGCATCGTGAGTGATTGTTTACTGACTCCGCGTGAAGTAGCGGAGCGTCTGAAAGTGACGGACAAGCAAGCCAGAGCGCTGATTCGCAAGATGAATCACGTAGACCTTGGGGGAGGAGTTGTGCGAGTTAGCGAAGATTTCCTTACTGCGTTCATCGAGGCCGCGACGACATGGAAAGCAACCTCTACAGAAGACCCGGATCACTACTCTATTGGTGCCAGTACACAGACGCACGGGGATTCCCCGTCGAACATTGCACCGGAACCCACAACTATGCAGAAGCAGAGAAAATCGCTGCTGAGTTTGGCAGCCCCAACCGAGATCAAGCCCGTGCAGCCGCGAACGCGCCCAAGGCCGGAGCGGAAACGCTAGCGGACTGCATTGCGCGTTTTGTGGACTGCGCGAGAATCGACCGTTCCCCCTCTACGATCGAATGTTACGAGCAGAAGGGAGGCCACATCGTGCGCCTTCTGGGGGAGGCAGACCTTAGAGAGATGTCTGTCGATGAAGTGGCTGCGTACTGTCGCAATCGGCTGGACGAAGGCGCAGCGCGAGAGACAGTCCGCAAAGAGCTGGTGGTGTTGAGGCTGTCGCTGTCGCATGCTCGCGACCGAGGAGTGATGGACAGAGATCCCGGGTCTGTGATCCCAAAGTTCCGTGCGAGGTACAAGCCGCGCCGCCGCTGGATGTCTACGGTCGAGCTGCGTGGGTTGCTGCGTCACCTGTCACCAGAGAGGCAGCGCTGGGTGATCGTGGCGGTCCTGACCGGGGGCCGACTCAGCGAGATAGAGGGACTGACCTGGGGGGATCTGGACTTCGCCAATCAGCAGATTCATATCCGGGGCACCAAGACCGACCGAAGCGATCGGATCATCCCGATGGATCGGGAGCTGGGGGAGCTGCTCGGGCAGATGCGCAAGGGAGACAGCGAAGCGGTGGCGGGCGGCTGGTCCAACGTCCGGCGTGACCTGGAGAAGGCGTGCGCCAAGGCCAAGATCGAACCTGTGACCCCAAACGACCTACGCCGGACGTTTGCGTCGTACCTCAAGCAAGCCGGGCGGGATTCGCTGGCAGTAGGAAAGCTCCTGGGCCACACATCAAGCCGGATGGTGGAGCTTGTGTATGGGCACCTCGATCAAAGGTCGCTTCGTCATGCCATGGAAGCGCTGCCCTCTGTGCAAAGCCTGATCTCCCCATCAGCCGCCGCCGATACCCACCGCGAAGACCCGACCCACTAGCGAGCCCAGGTCGATCCGGCTTGGGAACGTCACCGAACGTCACAACGTCACCGCAACGTCACCCACTCATCACCGACGGTCAGCACCCACTGGTGATGATGATGACGTTCGCTGTTCGTATTTCTACGCCAGCCTAGAATCTGTCCGCGTGTCATTTTGTCCGCGTGTCATTGATACGCGGACTGCCGGGACAAAAAACAGGAGGTGTAATCCTCGTGTCTTTGCCACCATCCCCCCGTCGGTGACCAGTGCTCGGAGCCGGAATCGAACCAGCGACACGCGGATTTTCAGCGAGCTGAACAATAAATGACGAGTTTCCTTACGCTTCTTTTTTTTGAAAGCCATACAGGGGGGCGATGATTTTCGAGTTGATTGCCAACATGTCCGATTTGTAGCGTCCGGTAGCCACTCGAAAAAAAATGATGCTGTAGAGCATTCTTCCCCATTGTAGCGTATGCCGGTTCTCGACGGCAAAAATGGTCAAAAGAGAACCTTGGCGATTATTGACACGGGGAATGGTCAGAGGGGCAGGAAGGCCGGAAAAAAATGCCATCTGCACGAAATTCGTACACGGTTCGGTCGATTGGTGAGGCTTTGGAAAAGGCCAACGAGTACCCCGAAAACATTGGGTATTTGGTTGCGCCACTCAGCACCAAGACCGGCGGAGCTAGGAAGTGGTACGGGCTCGACCCTGACAATCACAAAACCTGGATGGCTGAAGCTGATTCCACCGACGAAAAGGAACCGCTGCCGCCCACGACTGATGCGGGAGTCGAAAACCTGGGACCGTTGCCGAGTAGCAAGATCGGGATGTGGGAGGTGGTGTTTATCAACAAGGATGGTGAACCCATGCGACCGCGCATCTTGATTGACTCGTCGGAAAAGGTCGCTGCTGAAGAAGAACCGGAAGCCATTCCGACAGCGGGTTCAGGTGGCTCGACGGTAGATTTGGGCTCGTCCACAATGCTTACCCAGCTCCATAAATTCTCGCTTGAGTGCTTAAAGTCCGCGCAAGCAGCGATGGTTACCGTCGGTGAGCAGCAAAAGAAATTGACGGCTCAGCTACAAGAGAATTTCGACAAGGTAAGCCAACAAATCGAAGAAGCAAACAGACGCATTTCGGAAGCGGAGAAGGTGCGCGACGCTGCGTTGGGTGCCAATACCGGGCTTCAATACAAGATTGCTGAGTTGGAAAGCGACAACGTGGTCGCTTCCACAGTACAGAAGGTTTTCGAGGGGAAACCGGAACTACTTATCACGGCGGGCCGCGAGCTATTCAAGGGAGTAGTAGAAGCTTTGCGGGGAACCGCCGCAGCGCCAGCAGCAGGCGCAGCCAACGCAGCAGCAGGCGCAGCCAACGCGGCAGCAGGCGCAGCCAACGCGGCAGCAGGCGCAGCCAACGCGGCAGCAGGCGCAGCCGCTTAGCGACGGAAAGAATGGGTGGGAATGCATTCCTACCCATTGCGATTTGCCCGCCATCGGTTGGGTCTGGCTTGCTGTTTGAAAAGACAGCAAGGACACGCCCAATGGCAGAAGATGCGCTTTCACAGTACGTCGGCAATCTGAAGGTAAGCCCAAAGCAGAGGGAAGAAATTCTCGACGCTGGCAAGCGCCGTGCTCGCGACATGGTGCGTCGGGCTAGGCTTCGAAACGAAGCGGCGATGACCTACGGCAATAAGCCCGTGGTGGCAACCGTCGTGAGTGCGGCGGGTGGCGCTGCCGCTGAGCTGGTACGCCGCAATGGCGTAGGCCGGTTTACCAAGGACTGTCGAGCACAGGGACTTGGTTTGATTCTCGCTGGCGGGGCGGTTTCTTGGGTCGGCAAGAAGATTGCCTTTGTGCCTCAGATTGGACAAGCCCACGCAGCCTTGGGCGGTGCGGTGCTCGCAGCCAGCATGTACGGCACCAAAGAGAAGCCGGACCCGCTCAAGGAAGCGTACGAGCTGACCACCTGGAAGCACAAGAACGACAAGAAGTAGTCGCATGGCTACCAGCCCCACCGAGAAGGCCCGAGCGGAAGCGCAGAAGCGCATTTACGCTCAGACGGTCGCTTTACCGGCAGAAGAGAGCCGCAAGTTAGCGCTCGCTCAGCAAGCCAAATTTTCGGAAAGGCTGCGCCAGTACCGCGACAAGCTCGGTGGGGTACTCGGTCGCTTCAAGCAGTTTGACGAGGATGCGGCGGCCATTGCGCAGCATATCGAGTGGGGCGACGAGCTTAAGGAAAAAACCGACGAGGAATCCCGAAAGGTTCGTCGTCAGCAGTACGCACGGGCCTATCTGCGCGGCAGAACCGCAGCGCAGAATCTTGACCGGGAAATAGCAGACGGCTCGACCTACGAGGTGTTATTTCGCGACGCTGTCACTAAGACCGCAGAGGTAACTACCAAGGTTGCTGAGGTCGTTCAGACGGTAGCCGAAAAGACTGCCGAGA
>CALLYL010000611.1 GCA_937859535.1 uncultured Myxococcales bacterium | reverse complement strand
ATCCAAAGTAAAAAACGAAGTACACCGTGCGCGACTTCAGCTCCGCACTCAACTGTGGCACTACTTGGGAGGATCGAAGTGAATACCCATCCATCTGTACAAGATCTAGAAGCGCTTCTGCGAGGCACCCTTGATGAGGATCGAACGATCGTAGTCTCTGCCCATACCGATGACTGTGCGATCTGTGCTCGCGAGCTGGCTTGGCTCCGCGCCGAGCACGAGCTGTTTGCTCAGCGGGCCCGAGGGGTTCCGCCTTCCCAGGTTTGGGAGCAGATCGAAAAGCAAATCGCGGCCCGGGTTTCTCAAAAGGAATCTCGTGGCTGGAGACGCTTCCTCGATCACGCATTCCAGGGTCAACGGGCGCAGTGGTTTGCAGTGGGCGCTGCGGCGATTGCAATCTTCGGAGTGGTGGCGGCAAGCCCCCTGTCCCCGCTACACAAAGGACAGTGGTTTTCTTCAGGGACTCCCAAGCCCGTTTCAGCCCTTCACCTGCCGGCAAGCTCTGATGCCAGCGCATCCGACGATGCCGATACAAATGAAGGCGATGACGAATCGCACGAAGAAGAGATCACCTCCAGCACCAAGGTGAGTGGACCGATCTCGATTGAAATCTCGACCACCTCTGCTGAGGTCGAAATCGTGGCGGGACTGGCTACCGAAGCCAAGCTATCGGTTACAGAGAGCAGCATCAAGGCGGCACGATTCTCCGCTCCCACTGCGGCGCAGAACACTTGGCAGGTTGAGTTTGACGGACAGACCACCTTGCTCGATGGACACCTGCGATTGCAGCTTCCCGAAGGAAGCAAGGTCCAAGTCAAGACCGCCTCGGGAGACATTCGTCTGCACGATGTAAAGGGTGACGCTACGCTCACATCCGCTTCTGGTGACATCGACATCAAGCATGGCAAGTCCCTTTTGATCGATGCGACCAGCGGTGACGTCCATCTCGAAGAGATCACCGGCTCGGTGGCGGTCAAGACCATTTCGGGGGAACTGAACGTAGTGGGAGAAATTAACAATCCGCTTCGCTTCAACTCAGTCTCGGGAGACCTGACGCTCCATGGCGGCTGCAAAGTCGCGGCTTGCAAAGTGACCGCAGAGACGACCTCTGGCAACATCCTCCTCCACAGCCATCCGACCCAATCCTTTGTGGCCCGACTTAGCTCCCAGAGCGGCGAACTGTCCGGCACCGATGGACTCCCGGTTGAAATGAAGCGCCGTCCCGGACACAAGACAGAGTGGTCCGCCAAGGTCGGCAGCGGCACCGGCAGCATCGAGCTACAGACCATGAGCGGCGATCTCATCCTCAATCACAACTAACCCCTGCTCTGCTACGCGGCTTCACTTGCGGGTGTCTGTAAAGTCAAAGTGCGGAAGGGAATCGATCCCATAAGCCGTCAGTGCCAGCTCGTCGATCGCGTGAAAGTCACGTGCACAGAACGCACGCCGCAGCTTGTCTTGCAGAGCCAGTGGTACATCGGTCGGACGCGGCACGCGAATCCGCCGCAGATACTGCGCTTGAAAGCGAAGATAGCCACCGCGTAGCGTCACCGCATACGACCACACAAAGAACAGCGCAACCTTTGAACTCAGCAGTCCTCCGAGCGCCGCCAAGTCCCAGCCCTGCGACGTCAGATAGTACAGGTTGTGATGCGGATAGTAGTGCCCCGGATCGAGTGTCACTTGGTTGGCGTTGGCGATGTCAGGAATCAGCAGCTTCGGAGTCTGCACCAGTTCCGGATAGACGCGGTCAATCGTACGAAACCAGGCAGCGGGGGAACGCCGCGCAATGTAGCGCTTGGCGAGTGGTTCGCGATGTGCAGACAGATATCGATCCAGCTTGGGATAGCGCCCGAGATCGATCGGTCGACCGTCCGCAGCGAACGTGTTGATGACCCAGCGTTCACTGTGGGTAATCTGTCCCGCAGCCAGATCCTGGCACATCACCAGTGGCAGCAAACAATCCGGTTCGAGCTGCTCCGCTTGCTCGGAAGTCAGCACAAAGACCCGGTCACAGCCGGTCGCCACCCCGATACCAACCCGTGTTTCGGCACAGTCTGCGAGCGCCGGAAAGCGTGACTCCAGCGTCTGCAAAAGCGTTCGCTGCACTTGGCTACTGAGTACCCACGGCTCATCACCAACAAACCACCGTGCATGCACCTGCAAGCTCGGCGCTGAACTCTGCAAGGCATCCTGTGCTTGCACTCCCTGCACCAACCGCAGCGCCTGCTGGCACTCCTTGGCCTGCGCACTGCGGAGTGTGACAACTGCCACCGGACTCGGTCCAGCCTGCTGCTTCTGCCCGATCACAAAGATCGATGGATAGGCAAACACCGTCGACTCAAACGGCGACGCCTGCGACAAGTCCAGATAGCAGCGGACTTGGTAATGCTCGCTAATCAGCCGTCGCAGTCGACCACCATAGCGATTCCGCGTCCAGCGATCGGCACAGACAAACGACAAAAGCCCGGTCGGACCCAGCAAAGCAAGCGAGCGCTCGATAAACGCAACATACAAATCGGCGCGATCGAACAAAGAGACATAGCGAGCCCGATAGGCCGCAAGCTGCTCTGAAGCAAGCTGTTCGATGCGTACATAGGGCGGATTCCCCACCACAAAGTCCGCGACCGGAGCCTCGGTCCACAGCAGATAGTCCACCTGGTGACACCACTTGGCGACAAGCTCCGCTGCCACCGGTGCGGCGACTCCTTCCGCTTGCAGCAAGCCCAGCACACGCTGCTTGGTCGCGACCACCGCCGCTTCATTAATGTCTACCGCCCGCAGCGCGCTACCTAGCTGCGGCAACGGACGATCATACCGCTTGGCGGAAGCGAGCAGCCGTCGCAGAGCCGCCATCACGAACACCCCCTCACCACAGCAAGGGTCCAGCAGCAGCGACCCAGCCAAGTCACGCTCGGCTCGGTAGTCGACCAGATCCAAGATCAGCTCCGCGATGTGCTCCCGGGTCAGCACCACCCCGGGCCGATGTTCCAGCGGATCAGCCTGTGGGACGGCGACCTCGGCCACTGCGGGTGCACGGCTTCGCGTCCGGCGTTTGCGATCTCCGACCTGCATCTGGGGCGGCATCGTAACAGCGGAACCGTCTTGCTCTGTAAAGGGTCGCGCTGGCAGGTCGAAC
>CALLYL010000610.1 GCA_937859535.1 uncultured Myxococcales bacterium | reverse complement strand
GGGCACTGCTTGAAGAAATTCGTGGTCAACGGCAGGAGAACTTCCTGGTTGTCGGTCCACGAAAGATTGGCAAGACCTCGCTGCTGCAAAGGGTGCGCTTCGAGCTGGAACAGCAAGGCTACCGGGTGATCCCGCGTGGCATGGACTACACCACGGCCCCCACCAGTCGGGAGCTGCTCAAGTCGATGATCCTAGAGCTGTTCGAGGACATCGATCCGGCACGGGCACAGGCGGGCTTTGCGCTGGGCGAGCCGCTTCCTCCGCTCCGGGCAGTCGTAGACCTGTGGACACGCAAGAACCCGGACCGCAGCATCGCGATCGTACTCGATGAAATCGACACCATCCTGCGGACCGAAAGGCGGGCCTACCTGCTCGGAGAATGGCGCGAGGCGGCAACGATTGGACAGGCGCTGGCCTCGCTGATGCCACCGGGCACACCACCGATTCTAAAGGTCGCGACCACCAAGCTCAGGGAAAGCCTAGAACAGCTCGATCTGCCACACGATGTCGTCGACGGCATGCTCGAGGGACTGACCACCCCACCGGAGATGCGTCGGCAGTCACCGCTGCTCGAAGAGCTACGCTCGGCCTCCGCGCTGCTACTGCATGGTGGGGCGGTGTGTCGCGTGATCTTGGCTGGCCACGCCGAGCTGGTGGAAGCACGTTGGGATCTGTTTGGTCCGCTGCTCAACTTCGCCAAACTGCGGCTCCTGGGACCGCTCGATGAGTCGAGTGCCGAGCGGATGGTCCGAGAACCTTTTGCTCGCTTGGGCCTCCGCTTCGAGTCGCAAGCCGTCGAGCAACTGCTGCTGGAGAAGACCTTCCGCGTACCGGCGTGGCTCCAGCACTGCGGCGCGCTCATCATCCAAAGTATCGACGAACGTCTCCGGTCATCCCGTCGCGAGGAACAGAAAATCACCGACCGCGACATCCTGCTGGCGCTCGAAAAGGTCTACGCCGAAGAGCGAGCGGCTCTTCAGAGCGAAAACGGCATGTATATGCTGGGTCCAGAATGCAGCTTCGTGCTGCTCAGTCTGGTCGAGGAGCCATGGTTTACGGTCGATACCGCCGTCGAGTACCTGCACCTATGGTTCCAAACCCTGGACGCCAGGGATCGTCAGCGGATTGCCCGCCACGACGAAGACTTCATCGCCGCGTTTAACCATGAGACGGTGCGTCGAATCGTTCGTGACCTAACCAACACGTTCTATTTGGTGAGCGATGAGGCCGAGTACCTCACGACCGAGGGTTATCCGCCCGGTCATAGCTCGCCCGGTTTCCCGGTACCCTCGGTGGTATTGCCGCTGTCGGCGCACCCGGGGGCAATGCAGACGGCATCGGCCACCAGCCCCACCCCACGACTGGGCGATCTGGGACGTGATCGTCTGCGCCGCACCTACAAAGTCAGCCGCACGATGGTGTCGACGGTATTTCACGACGAACTGCACTTGCAGCGACGAATTGAGCTGGCACGACGGGCCCTTCGGTTGTGGCAGGAAGGTCGTGGCGTGTGGGCACGCACGGCCAACCGGTCTGTGTATTGACGGACCCGGCGAGGGCGGAGCAAACTCGCGCTATGGCTGACCCGACGAAAAATCGCCGCTACGAGACCATGTCTGGCATTCCCATCAAAAACCACTACGGGCCGCAAGATGTGCGTCCGTATGCGGAAATTGGAGAGCCTGGGCAGTTCCCGTTTACTCGCGGTGTTCACGAGACGATGTACCGAGGCAAACCGTGGACGATGCGGATGTTCGCGGGCTTTGGAACCCCCGAGGACACGAACCGCCGCTTCCACTTCCTTCTCAAAGAGGGACAGACTGGCCTATCGACGGCATTCGACATGCCGACACTGATGGGACATGACCCTGACTCTGAGCGCTCGCTCGGGGAAGTGGGTCGGGAAGGCGTCAACGTCGCCAGCATCGAGGACATGGAGCGACTGTTCCACGGCATCCCGCTCGCGGATGTCACCACCTCGATGACCATCAATGCACCAGCGGTCTACCTACTCGCTTGCTATATCGCGATGGCGGAGCGGCAAGGAGTGGCCCCAAGTCAGCTACGCGGCACGCTCCAAAACGACATGCTCAAGGAGTACATCGCCCAAAAGGAATGGATCAGCCCCATCCGTCCGGCCATCCGCATCATGCGCGACATGATGGTGTACTGCACCAAAGAGATGCCGCTGTGGAACACCATCAGCATTTCGGGCTATCACATCCGAGAAGCGGGAGCGACAGCGGTTCAAGAGCTGGCATTCACGCTCGCAGACGGCATTGGCTACGTCCAGATGGGGCTCGATGCGGGCCTGGATGTCGATTCTTTTGCGCCGCGCCTGTCGTTCTTCTTCGATGTTCACAATGACTTTTTCGACGAGATCGCCAAGTTCCGAGCCGCTCGCCGTTTCTGGGCCAAGGTGATGCGCGACCGCTTCAAGGCAAAGAATCCCCGCTCATGGATTCTGCGTACGCACGCCCAGACGGCGGGTGTGTCGCTGATGGCACAGCAGCCGCTCAATAACGTCGTGCGAACCACGGTGCAAGCGCTCGCCGCAGTGCTCGGTGGCACACAAAGTCTGCACACCAATTCCTATGACGAAACCTACGCACTCCCAACGGAAGATGCGGCGACTCTGGCACTGCGTACCCAGCAGATCATTGCAGAGGAATCGGGAATTCCTGCGGTCGCCGATCCGCTCGGAGGAAGCTACTTCGTCGAAAAGCTCACCGATGAGATGGAAGAGCGGGCGATGGCGTACATCCGCAAGATTGACGACCTGGGTGGCATCGTGCGCGCAGTGGAAGATGGGTACCCGCAGCGCGAGATCGCCAACTCGGCCTATCAATTCCAACGTGCGGTCGATTCGGGCGAGCGCGTGATTGTCGGTGTAAACCGCTACGCGAGCAGTGAAGGGAGCCGGATCCCGACTCTGAAGATCGATTCCCAAGTGGAAAAAACGCAGATTGCGCGGGTACTCGACCTTCGCGTGCGCCGAGATCCAGATGTAGTACAGCACACCATCACCACGTTGCGCCGCGCTTGCCGAGGCAACGATCCAGTCCACGACAACATCATGGTGGCGGTACTACACGCAGTCCGCGCCCACGTCACGCTAGGCGAGGTCTGCGATGTGTTCCGTGAAGAGTTCGGCGAACACAGAGATCCCGCCTTCCTGTAGGCGGGTCGACTGGATTACGGGCTTGGGGGGATGACGAGCGAGCCCTTACAGACAGCGGGGTCCATCGGCACCCCTGTTCCGCCCCACACATCGCCGGGGTTGGCCATCTTACCCATTGATACATCAGGGCTACAGTTTGCGCCCGGCGTCATGGTCTTCACCATCACCGGCATATTCGGCGGCAGGTTGTACAGCGCGTGCTTGCCCTGTCCATAGCAGTGCTCCTTGACCTTGATGGAGCCACCGGACGGAATCTCAAAGCGTAGACAGATCTGCTGGGTCTGACCGATCTCTAGCCGCAGACACGCCGGCTTGTCGAACGCCACGTCGGCGTTTAGGAATCCAAACGACGAAGCCTGTCCCACCCATGCCTGAGTCGAGACATTGTTGCAGTGAAGGATGTCGCACGGGTCGACCTGCTTGTCTCGGCAAGAGAAACTCGTCGGCTTGCGCTGAAGCATCGCCGGCATTCCACCTGCTGAAACCTCCTGCACCCAGGCAGTCTTGACCGGATCGAGCACCCACAAACCCACCTCGGCGGGAGCACCTGCCA
>CALLYL010000609.1 GCA_937859535.1 uncultured Myxococcales bacterium | reverse complement strand
ATGCATCAAACCAGTCGCTCCGCGCCCACGCCCCCCGTCGTCTGCGTGAACTCTAAGGCAGACCCTAAAGGGGCGAGGGAGACACTTTCGGCGGTGCATCTCAACACTCTGCGCAGTGCGGTTGTATTAGACCTAGGGTTCAGCCGTGCAGTCCAAGAACTCGCAAAGCAGCGTCACCTCTACTACGAGCCGAATGTAATGACCTCAGCTGAAACGTCCTGGGTTGAAACCACTATCAGAGGCCAAGAACGATCAGTGTTGTAGCCTGACCCCTCGAAGTATCTGGTGTTTGCCATGCGCCCATTTGGGCTTACCCCATGAGCTGCGCCGTGCAGAGAACATCATCGCTAAACCACTTCGATGATGACTCAAGTCATTTCCCCTTGGCGAGCAGGATGGCATCACACGGGCAGGTTGCACCCAGCCATAGGACATAGGCTCTGAAGCCGCGCCCATTTCAGCTGGCGTGCAAACCGCCGAGCAACCATACCTATGCTGCCGCGCTGGCCTCGACAGCAACATCACTCAAACTCTCGCCCCTGAGTGAGCGGACTAGGTTCTCAGCAGCCCGCATTTCAATTTCGAACCGTACGCGTCTCACAGCCGAGCCGATGTGGGGAGTGAGTACTGTTCTGGCGTTGTTGGTCAATCCCGGATGAATTTCGCGAGGTCTGTCTGGAAGTAGCCAATCTTCCATCTCATAGACGTCAGCGGCGTACGCGCCAAGTTGCTCATTCGCCAAGGCATCGACAACCGCCCTTTCGTCGACCACAGACCCCCTACCCACGTTTACAAGGATCTGGCCCTTTTTCGATAGTTGAAGCATCCTGGAGTCAACCAGGTGGCGCGTATCGCTAACAAGAGGCACTGCCAGGAACACATAGTCCGATGTGCTGACAGCCTCATCAAGCGTGACCAGTTCGACCTGATCTAGACGCACACTTGGGTCTACACCAAGCAGCCGCGCGCAGCCAAAGCCCGCGAGTCGCGCCAATATGGCCTGCCCAACTTTTCCGAGACCGATCACGCTGGCCACCGACCCATGAAGCCCGGTTCCGTATAGAGCTGGCCTCCACCCAGAGTAGCCTGCTCTTGTAGCGGCGTCACCCTGAAGCACGTTCCTGCCAGCAGCAATAGCCAATCCGATGGCCAGCTCGGCTGTGGGCTCTGTGAGGAGGTCAGGAACAAAGGTGACGCTCACCCCGGCTTGTGCGCAAGCCCTCAGGTCGAAGTTGTCGTACCCCTTGAGTGCACAGGAGATGGTCTTGAGCCTGGGAGCGTTCAGCAGCGACTCTTTGGTCACACTGTCTGTCATGAAGGCCATCATGGCATCAGCATCCACGAGGTACTCCCTGAGCTGGCTGGGGCTCCAGGGGTCAGGCCCTGGATTCATGATGACCTCACCCTCAGCCTGGAGCTTCCTTAGAACCTCTTCATGAACTGGCTGCGTTACGACGATTTTCCGATGATTCATTTTTCGATTTACTTGAGACGCTTTCGCAGCATCGATCCAATGCTGTCAACCACGAGGACACAGGCAAGAATCGACAGAAGGATGGCTGAGACCTCGTCATACTTGACAAGGCGAAGTGCTGCCATCAACTCGAAGCCGATGCCACCTGCACCGACAATGCCAAGTACTGCGGAGGCCCTGAAGTGGTACTCCCAGCGATAGATGGTTATGTCTGCCAACTGTGGAAGGACTTGGGGGATAACGGCATGCGAGATGACCTGAAAGCGGCTTGCGCCTACCGCAGCAGCTGCTTCAAGTGGCTTCGGATCCACGTGCTCAATGGCTTCCGCGTAAAACTTTGCGACCATTCCCGTGGAATGCAACGCTAGTGCGAGCACCCCAGGTAGAGCACCAAACCCTACGGCTGCCACGAACAGAATGCCAAGAATGATTTCTGGCACGGACCGGAATGCCGCCAGGATGACTCTGGCCACTCTTCCCACCAAAGGATTGGGGGTGGTGTTTGGAGCCGCCAGGAGCGCCAGCGGAAGTGAAAGCACGATAGTCAGTGCTGTGCCGGCAATCGACATCGCCAAGGTGTCCCTCAGCGGGATGACCCAGTGCTCCCAGCGGTCGAAGTTGGGAGGGACCATCTCAGATGAGAGCTGCTTGACAGCCGGGGCGCCTTCGATGAACCGCTGTGCATCGAAGAACCCCGTGACGTACAGGGCTACAAGGCAAACCAGAAGGACGAACGCTGTATTGCGCAGTCCAATGAACTGCTCCCGCTTGTCGCGACTGATGATGTTCTCGAATGCAGCCGAGGTCATTGCATACGGCCCAAATCAAGCTTCAGGATGGTTGCGGTATCCCTAAGGACGTCATATGCAGCGTCATCAGTGGCGGCAAACGCCTGGACACGAAACGCCTTGAGCACCTCAGCATCCTTCATGTCCAGAAAGGCAGAGCGGATGGCAGCTTTGAGCTCAGGCTTGAGGTCCCCCTGCATGACGACCGGATAGTTTGGAATGGGAGCAGAAAGGTCAAGCTGAACAATCTTCGTGGCATCAATGCTTCCTCGAGCGATGAGGTTGTCCAGAATCGGCTTGGACAGAGCCCCGGCTGGAATCTGACCCGACTGCACCGCACGTGCGACCGCGTCATGTGCCCCAAGGTGAACTGGCCGATAGTCCTTCTCACCATCAAGCTTGTACTTCTTGAGCAGGTGTGCACGTGGTGCAAGGTGGCTTGATGTGGACGCCTGGTCGCCAAATCCGAAGGGCTTGCCGCGCACGTCTTCAAGCGTTTTCACCGGCCCTCCGGCCGTTGCGATGAGGACCGACTGGTATGTGGGCGACCCACGTTCAACGCCCACCGCAAAGGGCTCAATCCCGGACGCCTTAGATTTGGCCAAAACGTACGAAAACGGTCCAAAGTACGCTACCTCAATCCGACCGAACCGCATTGCCTCGATCATCGAGGAGTAATCGGTAGTCACCACAATCTCAACATCCTTCTTGAGCTGCTGTTCAAGATAGCGCTTAAGAGGCTGCGCGTTCTGGATGATGCTGGCAGCGTTCTCATCTGGAAGAAGGGCGACACGAAGCTTTGATGGATCCTTTCCCTGCGCATGAGCCCACAGAGGAAGGAGTGCAGCAAAAGAAGCTGCGCTGACAACAAGAGAGAAGTTACGGCGATTCAGCATGGCAAGAGCTCCTTGGTTTGACTGGATTGAAGAGTTCGGGGGCTATCAGTGGACGCACTCGTGTTGGAAGCGTTGGACTGCTTTGCATAGAGGTTCCGCGCAACATCGGGACTCAGCTGCTCTGCCCTACCCTCGAATACAACAGCTCCCTGGCGGAGCCCAATGATTCGGTCTGCAAACGAGCGCGCGAGCTCCACCTGGTGAAGACTCACGATTGCGGTGAGGTGGTCCTTTTTGCAGATCTCATGCAACAAGGTGAGCACGCTATGTGCGGTTGCCGGGTCCAGGCTGGCAACAGGCTCATCGGCCAGCAGGATTCGTGGCTTCTGTATTAGCGCCCTAGCTATGCCTACGCGCTGCTGCTGCCCCCCAGACAAGGCATCAGCCCGGGAGAGCGCCTTTTCGAGCAGCCCGACACGCTCAATCACTGTGAGCGCCTCCAGCTTGTCCTTCTTGCTCCACGGCCATAGCGAAGCGAATGCACCCCTGTCACCGAGCTTTCCCATCAGAACATTCCTGAGGACCGACTGACGTCCAATCAGATGATGCTGCTGGAAAACCATCCCACAGCGCTTGCGGTGCTCTCTCAGCGTCTTTGCGTTGACTACCCCACCTGCCAGGCCAGGTATCGATACCTCGCCTTTTGTGGGCAGCACCAGTCCATTGATGCTTCGTAACAAGGTGGACTTCCCTGCGCCCGAGGCGCCCAGAAGCACCAAAAACTCTCCCTGCTTCACATCCAGACTCGTCGGGTGCAAGGCCACGGTCGAGTCAACGTAGCGGACGGAAACTCCCTTGAGACTCAGAACGTCTCGGTCCTTCTCCAACTTCATGTTGTTACCTTTGCAAGTTTCTGCCTGCGAGCAGCGCGAGAGCGCTTATGACGCACATTTGCCGCAGAAAGAAGTTCGATACGGCTAGGCATGCGTGCAGTTTGTTCGTGGAACGTGTCATCAATATGAAACTTGCACCCCGAAAAATAGGGGTATCTATAGATAACACCTATGTCTGGACTCACGCTACTTGCGGCTTTGAAAGCCTTTGATGCGACGGCAAGGGCCGGAAGCATGACTGCTGCTGCGAAGCTGCTTGATCTACAGCAGCCCACCATCTCAGCGCATATTCAGCGCCTGGAGAATGAGTACGGCGTGGAGCTTTTTCTTCGTCAAGGCCGCCGGCTTGAGCTGACTACCTTTGGCAGGACTCTGCTGGACTACACGCGGCGGGCATTCAGCGGCGAGGAAGATGCGCACGCCCTTTTGGCAGCAGCCAAAAACCGATTCGTCGGGCGTCTTGTGATTCACGCGATCGGCCCGTACAACGTAGTCCCTGTTCTGAAGGCCTTCGGGAGCCGCCATCCCCAGGTCGAGGTCTCTGTCCGTGTAGGCGACTCCCGCTCAATCACGGAAAAGCTCCTCGACTACCAGGGTGATGTCGGCGTGGTCCTCAATCACGCCGAGCACCCCGAACTCCATTGCATGCCATACAGGTCACAGCGCCTGGTGGTCTTTGCGAACCGAGAGCACGCCCTAGCCCGGTGCGGTGAGATAGTGCTCAAGGACCTTCAGAGCCAGCGCTTCGTCATACGTGAGGAAGGTTCAACGACAAGAAGAGTCTTCGAGAGCGAGCTAATTGCCCGCAATATCAACATCCAGGTTGCGCTGGAGATGGGAAGCCGGGAGGCTGTCCGCGAGGCAGTCGCACAAGGAATAGGACTAGGCGTCGTTGCCGAGACAGCCTATGTTCCAGATCCGCGTCTTGTGAAGCTGAAGATTCTGGATACAGCAATGGCCACCCACGTCGACTTCATCTGTCGTCGCGAACGACAGAACGCTCCGCTGATAGCAACGATTTTCGACTTGGCAAAAGAGGTGAGAAGAGGCCTGGCCTAAAGATTCACGAACTTGGCGACAGGGCCCGAGTGGATCATTCATGCCAAGCCTATCGTTAGCAGCCATGCTGTCAGTCAAACAGGCCTAGATGGCTGCGCCTGTGGGAAGTGACTCCGTTGGATCCACTCTTACTCTTCGTCGTAGCCAATACCGTTGGACCATCGACAAGCTCCCTGTACAGCTTGTATCTTGGAGCGACGTACGGAGTTAGGGGAGCGCTTGGCTACACGCTCGGCACCAGTCTTGGCTTCTCCATCGTCGTCACTACCAGCTCCGTGCTAGTCGCGGTTGCCTATGAGATTCCTGCTGGCGGGCAATTTGGCCTAAAGCTGTTCGCGTCTGGCTATACCGCGTGGATTGCAAGCAAGTGCTTGCGTACTGCCTGGACGTCCAGCCGTGATTCCACCAAGGCTCTTGCCTTCACCAAGCTTGGGGCCTATGACGGTGCCATTCAGCAACTCGCAAACCCACGAGGGTGGGCCCTCGCCACTGTCTCAGTGGTCGGGTTCTCCGACGCCCAAGTCCCACCGTTGATGGAGGGGTCGTCTCAGAAAACGGAAAATAAAGCACGCTAAGCCGGTGGCAGCGGTC
>CALLYL010000608.1 GCA_937859535.1 uncultured Myxococcales bacterium | reverse complement strand
GCGTGGACCATCCCTTGATCAGCGCTTCGTGTGCCACTTCATATGCGGTGCCATCAGCCGTATCGCGAGCGACCAAGAGTCGTCCTTGCACCAGTGCTTCGAGCGCGACTTTGGCACTGGGATCGGCGTTGATCAGCTCTTCTTCGCTGCGACGGGCACGGGTTCCTTCAATGGTCACCAAGCTCATCAAGACTCGGCGGGCACTGTTCCGTTGCGGAGGGGGCAGTGTGCCGATGACGTGGTCGGCGTGTCGCGAGAGTGCGCCAGTTACACCGCCAATCGCTTCGAGCGCAGCCTTGGTGATGCGATTGCCTTCACGTGCTTCCCATAGTTCCGCCAGCGTGAACTGTAGCAGCGGCAGTGCGCCATCGGTGTGTGCGGTGGAATCGACCAAGCCATTGATGAGTTCGGTGCTTTCGAACAGGACTCCTTTGGCATGCGCAGGGCCTACCACTGCTTCGCGAATCCGATCCGGACCGAGCGGTCTAAGGATGTACAGCGAGCGGGTTACGGCTTCCCCGATACTGGGCAGGCTTGCCACCCTCCCCAGATAGTCACTGCGTACGGTGATCAGCAGTCGCACGCTCGGAATCTTCGCGAGCAGGCTGCCGAGTGCCTCCCCAACGATGTTCGCCTCGACCGGATCGGCAATCGTTGACAGTTCCTCAAGCTGATCGACGAAGAACATGGTGCCGCGATCGCTGCCCAGACTTTGATGCAGCATTCGTCCGAGCCGCTCGGGTTCGGACTTGAGTTCAGCCATCAAGTCGTCCTCGGCGAGCTTGGTAAACGGCGTCAGCGCTTGGGCGAGCGAGCGCAGCGGGTGTCGACCGGGAACCATCGTGACCACTCGCCAGACTCGGCCAGACCCGAGCGCACCCTCGGCAACCAGCGGTAGCACTCCAGCGCGACACAGCGACGACTTTCCGACACCAGATTCTGCGGCCACGAGTACACAGGCATCGGTGCGCAGTCGCTCCACCAGCGTTCCGATTTCGCTGCGACGACCGAAAAACACAGAGCGATGCTCGGCTTCGAAGGCCAACAATCCTCGGTACGGATTGCCCTCGGGAATCTTGTCCGCACCACTGCGTGGCTGCAACAGATCGAGCGCCGACTCCAGTTCTTCGGAAGATCCGAAGCGATCCGGCGGATGTCGACGCAAGCAACGCAGGATCACTTTCGCCAGCCGTGTATCGATGTCGATAGGCCAGCCGCTCGTCTGAAGATCATCGCTCGGCGTCTGCTCGATGATCGATGGAGGAGGCGGTTTGCCAATGCACAGTTCGTACAGGATCGCGCCGAGCGCAAACAGATCCGCACGCTGCGTCGGAGGCTCTTTGGCTTTGACCTCGGGCGCGGTGAAGTAATCGGCTTTTTGGCGAAGCTCCTCGGCGCGCTGCGGCAACAGCAACTCCGGTTGGGAATCGGCGGGTTGAGCCGGTCCGTCCGCCAGAGAGCGTGTTTGAGAGATGTCCTCGCCGCAGAACTCCCGCAGCCCAAAGTCGGTTAGCTTGATCGTTCCATCCGTCGCGACAATGATGTTGCTCGGGCGTAGGCTGCGATGCAGAACCCCTCGACGGTGCGCCGCCGCAAGTCCTCGCGCTGCGGCCATTGCCAAGGGCAACACCTGCCGCCACGGCAGCGGTTTGGGAAGCTGCTCAATCGTCTGACCTCGGACATATTCACTGATAATGTATGGACCGTCGACGAACCTGGGTGGATTTCCCTCGTTCCGAGCGTGGATCACAGGGAAGCGGACGAGCGCGGTCCGCGACAGAAAGGATAAGAGCGATCAATCTCCCACCCGGTGGGCGCTGGCTTGGTGTGGACGACGTCTCATCGATGCCAAAGTGAGTAGGAGTCCCAGCGGCACCCAGGAAGTGGCACTTGGCGTGGCGGTTCGGGCCGTCATCGTCAGCGAACACCCTTGGATTTCGGCCACGCTGTCCATCTGAGGCGGTGGGGAATCGATGGAGGGCGGTGTGGGCAGCGGTATTGGCGACGGTGGTGGCGGCGAGGGCAGGGCGAGCTTTCGTTGGATGAGCGTCCACGCGCTTTCATCCTCGTACCCAAGGGCCCAGAAGCCGACGCCCCCGAGCTTCTGCTCGACGATGTAGTCGATTTTTCTGCCCAGGCTTTCCTCATCGTCGTACCAGACCTGATGCAGGACACTCTTGGCATCGGTGTACACGTACCAAGCGGACTGCGAGACCGGTTCGTAGCGACGAGACTTGACCTGCTCTCGGGCCGTCGAGTACAGCACCGCCGATCCTGTGCCAAGTGATTTGGCACCAATTTTGTCCGTGTCCGCTGGGTAGTCGTAGCCGTACAGAGGGAGCCCCAGCACAATCTTGTGACGCTGCGACGGACCGACGGCCGAGAGATACTCTGCGACCGTCTTGGACAGGCAGTAGTTGCCCCACGGTGACCCGCAAGCCAGTGGCGCTCCAGGGCCGGGGGTGCTACTGCCGCTCCAGTGATAGCCGTATCCCATGATGAACAAGGTGTCACTCGCAGTGGCCAGAGCCGCGTAGTCGTAGGCACTGTTCCAATCGACGGCTGGAGTGGCCAGCGAGAGCTGCGAGTCGACCTTCTTCGCCTTCATTGCGGACCGGAGCTTGCGGATGAAGTCGACCAGCGGCCCCCGATCGCTACCGCGCAGGCCTTCGAAGTCAATGCTGAGACCGTCGCCGGGCTGGGTGACGAGCGCTTCCTTGACCAGGGCCGCGATGAGCGTGTCTACTGCAGCAGGGCTGGTAAGGAGGGTGTGCAGGCTGGCCGGATCGAAGTTCGTGACGGCCAGCTCAACCTTGATGCCATGGCGATGTGCATCGTCGATCAGGGTCCGCGCTTGGCTGGAGCGCCAAAAGGTCGTGCTGGTCAGCGTTCCTGTGTCACTTGCACCGACGGAAAATAATGCGATATCGGTGAGTCCTTGATAGTCCCAGGTCTTCTTGCTCGCCGTCCAATACGGAATGTAGCCGAAGACGCGGGTCGCAAGGCGCGGCGGAGGTTCAGCCCGCACGGTTGTTGTCCCGAGCGTTCCCAGCGCAAGCGCTCCGCAAAGCCACGCCATGAGGCGCAAGCTGCGACGAAAAAGACCAACGAGTGGGCGATTCATGCCGCAAATATAGGCTGACTCAGATCAGCAAGTGAACTGCGATTGGATCGAGCGCGGCTTCCGGCAGCGGGAGAGTCAGTATTTGATGACGGCACCGTAGTCGGTTTGGGTGTAGCTGCCGTCTCCAGCCACCGTCGAAAATCTGCGCTGCCACAGCATCAGGCACGAGCCCGCAAGATGTGCGTCATAGGAGCCAGCGCTCCCGGTGGTGGGACAGTAGTTGGTGGTGATTTGTTGGGAGCTGCTCAGCGCTCCACAGTCACTCGTGCCGAGCATCAAATGGATCGAGGTGCCGCCGCTGACTTGCAAACCTGCGGTGGTGCTGGCCTCCGTAGTGATCGGTCCCCAGGCACCGCAGCCGCTGACACTGTTGCAGGGTCGCGAGCGCCGACTGATGGTGACGGCGCCGAGCGTGGCCGTCGAAGCCGGAGGAACAAACTTGGCCTGTGCCTGCGCCACGGTCATCGGGGTGTCCATACAGGCATTTGCATCAAACGGATTGGTTGTGCCAGACGACGGCAACGTGGGTGGGACTCCCAGCTTGTTGGCGACCGTGACCGAGTTCGAGAGCTGACCGTCTGGATTCTTCACCTGCATCGCAAAGCCAGACCAATAGGTGGCGTCCGAATTGGTGGTAATGCACATCAGGCGTGGGGACAGCCAGTTCCAGGTGTCTCGATTGAGTTTGCTCGTCTGTGCATAGGGGCCGTACGGCATAAATCCGTTGCTGGTCCAGAACTGATTTCCGGACTGGAAGTAGCGACCGACCACGAACACTCCGGTCGTGCCTACGCAGTTGTTTCCCAGATACGACTCCGTGATCTGCGGTGCCGGACAATTGCCGAGTGATTTCCAGTCCGTAAAGCATTCCGCATCGGTCGGGATGGCCGGCGCGAGATCGGGCTGCGTTCGTAGATCAGGGGTCGATCCAAGATCGGCGTTTGAACCGGCCAGATCAGCGTTGTCCATGGGAACCGAGAGATCGACGGTGGTATCTGTTCCTCCTCCCGTAGAACCGCCAGAGGAACAACCCATCACGTAACCAGCGAACAGAGAGAGCCACAGCCAATTTTTCATGGGGTCACATCATAACAAATCGTGCAGCGGGCACAAAGTGGATCGGCAGAGGTGTTGATGTCCTCAAAGACCTACTCGAAGCGGTCCCCGGGGTGCTACAAGACGCGCATGATTTCTCGATTGGCGTCGTGTAGTTGCGGCAAATTGACGGTTCGTTGTCAGGGTGAGCCCATCCGGGTTTCCATGTGTCACTGCCTTGCCTGTCAGCAGCGCACCGGAAGCGTCTTCGGTGCCCAAGCACGCTGGCCGAAAGCGCAAGTTACCATCGCTGGCGCGGCGACTGAATGGACCCGCACAGGCGACGAAGGAGGAACGCTCACCCATCGCTTCTGCCCAACCTGCGGCGCAACCGTGTACTACACGTGCGATGACTTTCCCGACGTCATCGCGGTGCCGGTGGGAGCGTTCGCCGACCCGACGTTCCCGGCTCCCTCGTTTTCCGTCTACGAAGCCCGCAAACACTCCTGGGTCAGCGTTCCCGCTGCTGCCGAACACATGGACTGATGCAACCCGGCTACGCGTTTCCTTCCGGCAAACACCGCCCCGTTCCCGCCCATCCCAAGCACGGCGGTATCGATTGACTCGCGGGTTTCCTCGTTGTGTGATGGGCCCCTTTCTACGAGGTCTCCCAATGTCGATTCCCGAGCAAGTCATCCGCAAGATTGCATCCGCGAAGACCAGCCTGCGTCAGCAGCTTGGTGTGGCCATTCACTCGCTGGCGACGCAGATTGAGAAGCCCGCTGTTCGACCTCCGAGCACGGCGATGGCGAAGGTAGAGACCTCGACTCCATCGGCTCAAGAGGTCGCACGCCAGATCGGTGACGATTGGAAAGTAGCGGCGTACTACGAACTAGCGGAAGCAGCGATGGAGCCTGCATGGCACGAGCTGCTATTCCCACTGCTCAAGGACTGCGATTTCTCGGCGGTGCTCGACTTGGCTGCAGGGCACGGACGCAACAGTGAGTACCTGCGGAAGTACGCACAGAAGATCTACATTGCCGACATCAACATCGAGAACATCGAGTTCTGTCGTCGGCGCTTCGCAGATGATCCCCGTTTTGAGTTCGTGCTATGCGATGGTCTGACGCTGCCGTCGATCGCGGATGCGAGCCTGACCCTTGTGTACTGCTTTGACTCGATGGTCCACTTTGATTCCGACACGGTGCGGGCCTACTTGCGGGAATTCCGTCGCATCCTGCGTCCCGGTGGACGGGGTCTGTGCCATCACTCAAACTACACAGCAGAACCGACGGGCAGTCTGCATGACAATCCGCACTGGCGGAACTTTATGTCGCAGGAACTGTTCACGCACTACTGTCACAAAGAAGGACTCCGCGTGATTCGCTCGCAGCTTCTTGACTGGGGTGGAGCTCGATTTTCAAACTGGGGCATCGATCCACTCGTTGTCCAGAACCATGACTGTGTGACGGTCTTCGCGCGCA
>CALLYL010000607.1 GCA_937859535.1 uncultured Myxococcales bacterium | reverse complement strand
CCCCGGGTATTTTCTCGCAGGAACATGTTGCAGGGTGGCGTGCGGTGACCGATGCCGTCCATGCAGAGGGAGGGCGGATCTTTGCACAACTGTGGCACACCGGTCGTGTCGGACATTCGCTCGTTCGTGGGGGAGAATTGCCGGTGGCACCGTCGGCGATCCGAATTGAAGGACAGAAGCACTTCACTGCCAGCGGCCTCCAAGACTACGAAACTCCGCGTGCTCTTTCGACAGAGGAAGTACGCACTGTGGTGGGTGACTTCCGCCACGCGGCCCAGAATGCCAAGGATGCCGGTTTCGACGGCATCGAGCTTCACGGTGCATTCGGGTATCTACCCAATCAGTTCCTCGTCGATGCATCGAATCATCGGCAGGATGAGTACGGTGGCACGATCGAAAACCGCTGCCGCTTCGTGATCGAGGTCATGCAAGCCTTGGTCTCTGTTTGGGGTCCGTCGCGGGTGGGAATTAAGCTTTCGCCGACGATTCCGTATAACGGGATGACGGACTCCGATCCTCTCTCGGTGTTTGGTCATCTGATCGGGCGGCTCAACGAGCTACCACTGGCCTATCTGCATCTGATGCAGGGATTGTTTCCGCTCGACCAGTTCCCGACCTGGCCCAAAGACGCACTCGCAGCCTTTGGTCCCATGTACCGGGGTACCCTGATCACCAATGGTGGCTATGACCGCGACAAGGCCGAGCGAGTCCTCGAAGAAGGACGTGCTCAACTGGTTTCCTTCGGCGCACCGTTTGTCGCAAACCCAGATCTCGTGGCGCGGTTGGCCAGCGGAGCTACGCTGGCGGTACCGGAGCGCGCCACCATGTATGGCGGCGGTGAACAAGGCTACACGGATTATCCAGCTCTTGTGGACAGGGTGTGACTCCAGTCACGGATGGATATCCGCGCTTCGTGATGGATTCGTGCGATGGATGGACGGAGCGGATTCCTTACGTGGCCTGACGGTTCGCGCAGCACGACCTCAATTTCCACTGGATTGTGGTCGCTGTGCTCAAAGAGCAGATCGAGTGTCGACAGCACGATTGTGCGGCGCTGCAACGTGAAATCCTAAGAGGGGAGTTCTATCTTCTCACCGCAGATTCCGTTACGGTGATGGTTGCCATGACGGATCGAAATGAACGGCTTCGCGATCGAAATGAACGGCTTCGCGATCGGTACGAGGATCTGCCTCTCCAGCAGCAGATGTCCAACTGGTATGACATCTTTTCGCTGTTTGGGACGGTCATGAACATCTCTGTCAGCGAGATTTTCAGATCCCGGTTCGATGCCCGGACACTGCTCGCTGTGTCCCGAGACAATCCGACTCCCAGCCTGCCCAGAAATGTCGCAGAAAGACAGCCTCCTGGTGATCATGACTTCATCGATCATTCGGACTACTTTGAATATCGATGCCCCGAGGGGAGTGATTTCTGGTTCGACTACGCCGCAGATGTTGGTGATGGATTTCATTCTACCTACTACGTCGCGGCTTTGCTCGCACAGCCCCTGTTACAGGTCCAGGAGCGTCGATTGTCCCCTGGGCAACCATCGACTGATCACGCTGGTGCGGTGACTCCTCTCCCACGCGGTCGCTTTCTCATTCTAGGCGGTGATGAGGTCTATCCTTCGGCCTCACGCGATGCCTACGAAGCGCGCTTTGTGCGTGTCTATGAGGCTGCTGCATTTCAAGAACATCCTCCCGATCGGAATCGGGCTCCACACCTGTACGCAGTTCCGGGAAACCATGACTGGTACGACGGACTCGCGACATTTATGGAGGTATTCACAGAGTCTCGCAGCATTGGTCACTGGCGAACGCAGCAGCGCGCCAGTTACTTTGCGATCAAGCTTCCCTACAAGCATTGGATCTTTGCCATCGACATTGGACTCGGCGGTGAGCTGGATGATCGACAGGTGAAGTATTTCCAGAATCTCACTGCGGCCCCTGACATTGTCGAGGATTGTAGTAGTATCATCCTGTGCATCGCTGAGCCGGACTGGGTGAAGGCTCGTCCCAACGTCAAGAATCTGCGCGATGGTCTGTTCTATTTGGAGCGGAAGTTGGCAGATGTTCTGGCGACAACGGAAAACGACGGCAAAGGTAAGGTTGCTGGTAACCGACGCGGCGTTCGGGTCGTGCTGCGACTGGCCGGAGACCTTCATCACTATCGACGACATGAGTCGATCGAGCCGCTACCCCCCAGCGATGAGCTACTCAAGCAGCATCCTCACGTTGCTGTGACTGAGCATCCGCTGCGCATTCAGAACATCACGGCTGGTGGTGGTGGTGCCTTCCTACATCCAACCCATGAGATCGATGAAGAGCGTGGCAGCATCCAGGACAGCGGTGATGTGGTGCAGCATCCACCGGGATTTGCAGAGCCGATCCAGTTCCGTTGCCACAAGGAATCAGCCTTCCCCTCGTTTGAGGAGTCATCCGCACTGACCGGCAAAAATGTCGAGTTTGCGCTGCGGAATCCGAAGATGTGGCTGACGCTGGGGATCGTCTATGTCGTGCTATTCAACTTGTCTCTGTTCCTGCATGCGCTGCACCACAAACTATGGATTCTGCTGCTGTTTGGTCTGGTCTTCTTGCTGCTGATCAAAGGCACCAAGGAGTTCGCGCTGAGTGAAGCGAGTGGGGAAGTCGGAGAGTCCAAGCGAGGACGTACCCGCTCCATTTATCACAGCCGATCCCGTCGGCAACGTGCGGCGCGGTGGGGACAAATCCATGGGCTGGCGCAGTGTGTCGTGCTGGCGCTCCTCGCGGTGTTGGTGATCACTTCGTACGACTGGATTCAT
>CALLYL010000606.1 GCA_937859535.1 uncultured Myxococcales bacterium | reverse complement strand
CAATGAGTGCACTGCCGCCAAAAGCAAAAATCACCGCATTGGTGTGCAGGGGGCGCAGCCGGCCATAGCTCAGCCATGGGATGCCGAAGTTGAGTTCAGGCCAGGCCAACTGGGCAGCGATGAACACGCCAAAGAGGTCATGGTGCTTTGGCTTGGCAACAGGCTGCTCGATCGCTATCGAACCTTGGGTGAGTCGCTGTATCGCGACGATCGCAGCCTGGCGATCCGGCGCGCTGGTTGGGGCTATTTGCTGTCGCTGCTGGCCACGCTCGCGTTCTACGGGTGCTACGTGGTGATCGTCGGGTTGGCGGTCGCGGGAAAGATCAGCCTCGGTGATATGACGCTGTATGTGGTCGCGTTCCGGCAAGGTCAGCAGGCGTTTCAGACGACGCTCGGCAGCCTCGGAGGAATCTACGAACACGACCTGTATATGTCGAACTTGTTCGAGTTCCTGGCGATTCCGACGGTCACGATGCGTCAACTGGCCGCCCAAACCAAGCCTTCGGAAGTGCTGCCGCGCACCGGGATCGAGTTCCAGCACGTCAGCTTCCGCTACCCCGGAAGCAGTCACGACGCACTCCACGATGTCAGCCTGTCGATTCCAGCGGGCCAGAGCCTGGCGCTCGTCGGTCACAACGGAGCGGGCAAGACCACGTTCATCAAGCTTTTGTGCGGGCTGTATCAACCCACCGAGGGACGGATTTTGCTCGATGGGGAAGACCTGAGCGAGCTACCGCAAGACGAAGTACGTCGTCGCATCGGAGTGGTGTTTCAGGACTTTGGTCAGTATCAGTTTTCGGTGCGCGACAACGTGGCGTTCGGCAGCGTGAATCACTTTGACGACAAGCCCCGGATCTCGCGAGCGCTTGATCGAGGAGGAGCCGAGGACTTCGTACGTGGCTTCCCAGAGGGGATGGAAGCGCTGCTCGGTCGCTGGTTCCATAAAGGCGTTGAGCTGTCAGGTGGCCAGTGGCAGCGAATCGCGCTGGCCAGAGCGTTCATGCGCGAAGAAGCAGACATCTTGGTGCTCGATGAGCCGACGGCGGCGCTTGATGCCGAGGCTGAACACAAGATCTTCGAGCGCTTCCGAGAGCTGACCCAAGGTCGCACCGCGATCCTGATCTCGCATCGCTTCCCCACCGTGCGGATGGCGGACCGGATCGTTGTGCTAGAAGGTGGTCCCGAAGGCGGTCACATCGCCGAACAAGGCACCCACGCCGAGCTCGTGAAAAGCGGGGGTCGCTACGCCGAGCTATTCCGACTGCAAGCGCAGGGCTATCTGTAGCCGCGACGCACCACCCGCTCACCACAGCGTCGGTTTTACGACCATCACCACCACTGTCGCTGCCGCCGCAACAAACGCCGGAATCCCGAGTAACATCCACTGCCGCTGCGCCCGCACATACTCGGGACCGACCGGCTCGCCGCGCTCTACTGCTTGCTGCGATAGGCAACGCATCTTGATTTGCAGCAACCACCCACAGAAGCCCCGCGATTCCATAGAGCGCAAACGCCGTCACCACCCACGACGTCGAAAACGGCAGCCGCAGCATCATCACCATCGAGGTGCCCGTCACCGGCATGACGACGCCAGACGTCACCGTGAAGATCCAATCGGCCCGCACTATCTCGCGGTCACAAAAAGCCATGATCTTGGGATCGCCGCTCCGGGCCGCTCGCAGCTTGTAATAGGCACTGCCGAGTCCGGTCCCCAGGTACAGCATCGCGAACAAGACATGGCTCGCTTTTAGGAAGAACCACAACACGAGCGCCTCACGATCCAGGTTCCGACCAAAATCGGCATGTTTTTGATGAACGGGCCAAACGGATGCACGTACAGCGTTGGCTCTAACACCCCGACGGCGAGTGGCAGGACGATGAGCGCCAGCGCCTGACAGGTGAGCAGCAGCTTCAGTGGCTTTCCAGTCAACAACAGCGCGAGCACTCCCGACAGCACCTGGCCGATCCCGAGCGCGCCGACCAGTATCGATGGAGAGATGTGGGTGATGCCAATCCGAGGCACCATCGCCAGCTCGATCTGTTGCTGAAACAGTAGCTTGGGGAACAGCCCCTCGGTAAGCCACACCATCGCCATCCCAACGCGCAGCCAGGAGCGGGTCTGCGCTGTCCACTGCCCGTCTCGTGCCACCCGATCGATCACAGCCAGCACCACCAGGATTTGCAGGTTCTTCGACAGCACGCCAAAGGGACTTGCGAGTAGCAGCGGCTCGTGAATCGCCAGGATCACCGTAAAGCCGAGCACGAGCGCGGCCTGAAACACGGTCAGCCACCAGCGAGGCCGAGTGAGCAGCACCACCACGCCCAATCCCAGCTCGAAGGCACAGGTCAGCGGCATCAGGGCCGTCGGTAAACCCAGCTCCTTCAGATATGCCCCACCGATCGCCCGGTAGTACGGATGCAAGACCCCAAGAGCGGTCGCAATCCACACAAACGCGATCGATCCGCGCAGCCACGTCTCCGCAGACAGGCGGGAAGCCCGCTCAACCGAAGCGACTGCAGGTGAAGAAGCAGGGCGATAGATAGAACCACTAGACCACCATTTTCGGTACGACGAAAGGGGTCTTGGGGCCGTGTGAGGGACGGCGGCTAGTACGAATCGTACGGAACGACCTCGAACTCGGCGTCTTTGAGTCCGGGGAGCTTCTGAAGCGCAGGCATCACCGTTTCCGCCGTGGCGACGATCGTAATCAGCAGATCATCGGGGCGCAGCCAGGTCTTCATCGCGGTCGCGATCTCGGCCTCGCTGACCCGTGCCACTCGGTCGGGATAGGTCTTTTCATCGTCTGTGGGCATGTCGCACACTTGAAGGCGCGTGCGGAGCCCGAGACGATCATCGGCGGTCTGAACTGTGAAGGCGTGGCTTTTTTGCAGATAGCTCTTCACGAAGTCGAGTTCACCGGGACGGAGCCCCTTTTCGGCCCACTCTTCGTAGAGCCTGAGTACCAGCTCGACCGTCTCGGCGGTCTGCTGCGCCGAGGGAAACACGTGGGCATACAGCGACCGCTGGCCTCGTCCGTTGCCCAGCCGCGCCGATGCTCCGTAGGATAGACCGCGCTTGGCCCGGACCTCGTCCATCAGCCGCGCCGTAAACGTGCCGCCAAACGCCATCGTCGAGACATGCAGTGGCAGCCAGCTCGGATCCTTCCAGTGCGGCGCAAGCTGACCGATGAGGATCTGCGACTGGGTGCGCTCGGGCTTGTCGACGATCAGCACCTTGCGTCCACGCCGTAAGGGTGGAGCAGCAATCGGCTCATCGCGACGAGGACCGAGGGGAATCTCACCAAAATGGCGAGCCAGCAGCGCCTCCACATCCGACCCCGAGATCGCACCCGCTGCCCCGGTTACCAAGTTGCCCGTGACCAGGTGATGACGGTGCCAAGCCTGCGCGCCGGGCAGGTGCAGCGCCATCGTGCTCTCTTCGGTGCCAGCGACGGCTCTTCCATAGGGCGTGTCACCGTAGAGTGCCCGAGCGAAAAAGCGATGCAACAGTCCACTGTCGTCGTCGCGAAGATCGTCGAGGTTGGCCAGCAACTCGCGCCGCAGCCGCTCTGATTCGTCTTGCGGGAATGTTGGACGGAGTACCACATCGGCCAGAATCTCAACGGCTCGGTCGAAGTGTTCACGCAGCGCCATCACGTCGTAGAGCACTTGATCGTGCCAACAAACGATCGACAGACCCGCGCCGAGTCCGTCGAGCGCTTCATCAATCGCCGCCCGCGTTCGGTTTCCCGCGCCACGCCGCTGTAGCTCGCTCGCAAAGTTGCACAGGCCCAGGATCGGCGCACCGCCCGAGGCCGCCGTACCCGCCGCCGTCTGATCCGACGTCGAGCCGACCCGCATCGTCAGTTGCAGTCGACACAGCGGCAGGTCGTGGTTTTCTTCAAGAATCAATCCCTCGCTGCGCGCACTCGCCGGGGAAGAAGTCTGTGTGGTGGACATGCTCATGGACCTCCTACGCCTCCGCCCCTTCTGCGTCATCGTCTGATTCGTCACCCTCGACGGCTTCACCGCTCGGCTCGGCAATCACCACCGTGCGCCGTTCTTTGGACAGGTAACGCTGGGCCACACCATGGAGGTCCGAGACGGTAATGGCCCGAAGAATCTGCGGCACTCGCCACAGTTCGCGATAGTCACCGAGCGTCGTCTGCGACTCTCCCAGCGACGAAGCCTTTCCGTGCGCCGTCTTGAGCGACATGTAAAAGCTGGTCAGCATCCGCGCTCGTGCCCGCTCGACCTGTTCCACCGTCGGACCCGTAGCGATGACCTGCTCAATATGCTGATCAAACATCGCCAGCCCTTCGTCGGCGGTGTGGCCACGATGAAGCGATGCCGAAATCTCCCACAGACCGGGATCACCAAACGGCGTCACCGAGCCTCCGATCGACGAAAAGATCTCCTTTTCAATCACCAAGTCGCGATAAATCGGCGACGAGGCCCCACCAATCAGTAACTCGCCGAGCAGCTCCAAGCGCAGGTGGTCGGGATCGAGCAGCGCTGGAGATTTGTAGCCCATCAGGATCTTGTCGGTCAGCACCGGCTTGCGAAAGCGCACGCATCGCTCACCACGCTGCACCGGCTCAACGATCTTCTGTTCGACGGGAATCGTCTGAGCGGCAATCGCTCCGTAGTGCTTGACGATCAAATCGAGCGTCTTTTGCTCGTCGATGTCACCGACCACCACCACCGTCGCGTTATTGGGCGCGTAGTAGGTTCGATAGAAGTTCACGCAGTCATCGAGGCTGAGATTCTTGATGTCCTGCATCCAGCCGATCGTCGGCCAGTGATACGGATGCTTTGTGAACGCGAGCCGGAATAGCTCCTCGCTCATGAAGCCGTCGACGTCGTCGTCCACCCGCATCTGCCGCTCGGAGATCACAACCCCGCGCTCCGTCTCGACTTGGCGCTCGCGGACCAGCAGGTTCTGCATCCGCTCCGACTCCAGGCTCACCGCCAGCTCTAGCTCACTCGCGGGAAGATCGTCCTGGTAGTACGTCCAATCGACCCACGTCGCCGCGTTGGTGTTGCCGCCCGCCAGCTCGAACCGACGATCAAACTCGCCATGCGGCAGGTTCTGCGTCTCATTGAACATCAGGTGCTCGAACAGGTGCGCGATGCCGGTTTTGCCCTCTTTTTCGTGGCGCGAGCCGACGGAAAACCAGGTCTGGTAGGCAAACACCGGGGCCGACGGGTCGCGCAGTAGTAGCACCTTGAGTCCATTGCCGAGTACATGCAGACGGGCAAGCAGGCCGCCTTCACCGAAGGGCTGCTCCGACACAAGTTTTACGTCACTCATTGGGGTCGAGATCCTCGCATATTCCAATTGCCCGGTGTATCGCTCGTCGAGCGCTCTGTCAAAGAAGAAGCGTCTCGCCCACAGACTGCGATATCCTGCTTGCTCATGAAGCTACACGAGCTAGATGCCACGGCGCTCCTCGCTGCGCTCGCCAAAGGCGAGACATCGTCGGTCGAGATCGTCAACGCGCTCATCGACCGGCGCCGCGCAATCGGTGACAAGGTCGGTGCCATCGTCCTGCCTCTCGATGACAGTGCCCGCAAAGCGGCTGAAGCGGCCGATGCAGCTCGCCGACAAGCTGATCAGATCGGACCGCTCCACGGCCTGCCAATAACGATCAAAGACAACTTCGAGGTCATCGGTACCCCGGCCACGCTCGGCGTCACCAGTCGACGCAGTCATCACAGTCAAAAAGATGCGGTTGCTGTCGCTGCGCTCAAAGCGGCCGGCAGCATCATCCTGGGCAAAACCAACGTTCCTCAGCTTTTGCTCGTACAGGAAAGCGACAACGGCATCTATGGAACCACCAAAAACCCATGGCACCTCGGTAGAAGTCCGGGCGGTTCCTCGGGCGGTGAAGGAGCAGCCATCGCCACCGGACAGTCGCCGCTCGGCCTTGGCTCCGACATTGGTGGTTCGATCCGCATCCCGGCCCACTTTTGTGGCATTGCAGGACTCAAGCCCACCGTCGATCGCTGGTCGACCCGTGGCATGCTCGGTGGCATCGACGGTCAAGAAGTCGTCCGCGCCGCGTCCGGTCCCATGGCACGCACCGTTCGAGATCTGTCGCTGGTGATGACCGCACTCGATCCAGCCTGGCAAGCACGCCGAGATCCGGCGGTGTTGCCAATGCGCGTAGAGCATCCGAGCCATATCTCGCTAAAAGGACTGCGCATCGGCTGGTTTTCCGACGATGGCTTCATGTCACCCTGCCCCACCATTGTTCGCGGTGTCGAGCGGGCGAAGTCGATCTTGCAGGCCGCAGGTGCCCACCTTGTCGACTATCGGCCCGTGTCGCCCGGTGACCTCCTCTATCTGTGGATGGCCGTCATCAGCAGCGACGCGGCGGTGACACTACAGAAGCAGCTCGCCAACGAAACGGTCTGCAAGCAGCTTCAACCGACGCTGCAGGCCGCACGACTGCCGGACCTGCTCAAGCCAACGGTAGCGCGACTGCTGGCGCTCAAGGGCGATGCTCGACTTGCTCGACTGCTCAAGTCGCTGGGACGCAAACCCGTCGAGGAGCTGTGGCGATTGACCGCAGAGAGAACCGTCATGCGCAGAAACGAGCTGGACGCCTGGAACGAAGCCAACGTCGACGCAGTGATCTGTCCGCCGCACGTCCTGCCCGCGATGCAGCTAGGCACCTCCGGTGATCTGACGCTGACGCTGTCTTATATGTTCCGCTACGTCATGCTCAACTTCCCCGCTGGGGTCGTGCCGATTACTCGCGTCGAACACAGCGAGACGATCTGGCTTGGTCCCCCGCCGATCGACGGCATCGCCAAACGCTGCGCAGAGGTTGTGCGTGGTAGTGAAGGACTCCCGATTGGTGTGCAAGTCGTCGCTCGACCCTACCGTGAAGACGTAGCCCTCGCGGTCATGTCCGCTATCGAAGAGGGTGCCCGGCTCGATTCCGGGTATCCCAAGACACCACTCGATCCAGTCGTCCGCTAGTGGCAACGTGCTATAAGGCACCCACCATGCATTCCGCCAGCCACGACGCCACTGCCACCAAAGTCGACGCCGCTCTTGCTGCTGCCGAGCGCCGCCACGCCAAGGATCCCGAGCGGGCCGAGCTGATCGCCCGCGCCCGCCGCTTCAAAGCAAGCTGGATCGAACTGGCCGAAGCCCTCTCGAGCTGCCAAAAAGGTCAGCGCTACACCGAGTGGGGCTTTGTCTCATTCGAGGAGTACTACCGCAAAGAGCTGCACCTGAAGACCGCCACGGTCAATAAGCTCGTCGGTTCGTACGCCTTTCTTCGCCGCTCTGCCCCCGAAATCCTCGAACGAGATGGCCTGGGCGAGCCGATTCCCAGCATCCAAACCATCGATTTTCTCCGCCGTGCCGAGGAAGCGATTGAGAGCGGGCAGGCACCGAGCGATCTGCTATCGGAAGTCCGCCGAGCCGTCTTCGATGACAGCCTCAGCCTCGGTAAACTCAATCGTCAGTTCAAAGAGTCGCTGTTCCCATCTGATGCCGATGTGGAGGCACGCAAGCGTCGCAAAGAGATGCTGCGGCTCGTGTTAAAGCTCGTCGAGATGCTCGAAACGCTGCGCGATACGGTGCCCGATACCGTCATTGCCGAAGCCGAGCATGCTCTCCGTGGTCTTGCTGAATCCCTTCCGCCTGAAGAGGACGAATCGAAGGACGCCGCCACCGCTGAAGCCACTCCGGTTCAGTAGAATGCTCCAATAAGAGACATTTTAGACGTCTCTTATTGGATGCCATACCTGTGCTCCCTGTTGGCCCAGCGGGAGGCCAATTGGCATTCCCCTTCGCAGCTCTACGCGAAGTCTCCCCCTCAGCACCTCGATCCGGTACAATGCCGGAATGTCTGGTCACGATTCACAGCCCGTTTGGCAGCCACTGCGGCGCTGGATCACCCTCGCAGCCACCTTGCTTTTGCTGTTTGCCATCGGTTGTGACCAGCTCTTTGATGCTGCGACTGATACCGCCAATGGGCTTCTGTCCGCGTTTGAGATTGTGGCCTATCTGGTATTCGGTGGCGGCGTTGCGTTGGAGTTGGGACTCCTGCTGCTGATCGCCATCGCACTGTGGCAAGGACAACCCAGACGATTTCTGGTTGCGGCGGTGGCGGCGCTCATCTGTGGTGCCGTACATCTGCGACTCGCGACTTTGTTTATCGCTGAAATCATTTCTCGTAAAGATGGTATCCCTCTCCAGGAGTCTCTGTTTGCCTACGCGCTGATCATTCCTGCGGCTTCGATGGTGTTGAGTGCAAGTGGGATGCTGCTGGCGCGGATTCCTGTGCTGTCACGGACTCCCAAGCAAGTCTCTGTGGTGGCATTTGCACTGGCATTGCTTGCGTGCCTTGCGACGGGAGGGTTGATTACCGCTCAGCTCGTGAAAGGGATCCCACCCGGAATCCCCTCGGGCAGTGCGGTCGTTTCGATCTCTTCCAGCGAGACCCATCACTGCGCACTCACCACCAAGGGAACTGTCCTGTGCTGGGGAAACAACCGCCAAGGCCAGCTAGGTAACGGCCGTCGCAGGAAGCGAATGATGCCAGCCTCTGAGGTGGTGACGCTCGACAAGGCCAGTGCGGTCGTCACCGGTGAACACTTTAGCTGTGCACTCCGGAGCAGCCAGGTTCTGTGTTGGGGAGAAAACCCACGCGGAATGTTCGGAACCGACTTTCCAACCGAATCCGATCTTCCCAAAGCAATCGGCGGAGTCGACGCTGCCGTCGAGATCGTCACACGTGGGAACATGCTGTGGATCAGGACGGAGTCCGGACGGATCATCCAGATGCCTTCCCATGAACTCCTATTCGGGCAGGCAGAGAAAGGGGAACCCGATGTGGTTCCCGCAGACACGGTTCAGTTTGCCCCTGGCAACACCTTCTGGTGTGCTCTCGGTAGCAGCGGAGGCCTAACTTGTCGTCCCTATGGAAATTCCTTTGAGAGGATCCATCCACCGTTTGTGCCAAAAACGTCGACGCTGCGCTCGATTGTAGCACTCTCGGACGTCGTGTGTGGGCTGCAAGCAAACGGGCAAGTCGTATGCGGCAATCCGCAGAACATCCGCAAAGCACGCGCTGAGCGGATCAGGGTTTGTCAGATCCCGTATTTGGTGCGTGCGATGGCCGAGAGATCAAGAACGCGTTTCGAGAGCGCCGAAGCAGAGAAAGTCCCGATGCCCGCACTCGGCGACAACTGCGAAGAGGAACTGGAAAACGCACAAGGCGCGTCGGCGGCCCCTACTCTCACTCCTCTGCCTGGAATCACGGATGCCACTGCAATCACCGTGATCGATAACCATCTGTGCGTCAGCTCGCTCGGCCAAGGAATCCGCTGCGGCGCGGCACCGCGATGGGCAAACGTCCCAGAGCTCACCGAGACGCTACCCATGGTCCCAAACCATACGGTGCCGGTGTTTTCGAACCAAACTCGCACCTGCGTTCAGCCCACTCCGACCAAGCTCTTTTGTTGGAAGGGATATCTCGGTCCGAACGAAGAACAGATTTTGAAGTACCTGACCGCTCGACCATAAACCAGACCGCTCGCGACCGAACCCCTGATGGATCTCGCGCAACCAGCGCTTCAGGAGCGACGCGTTCCGATGGCTACGGAGACGCAGAGCGTGAGTCAGCCGTCCTCGGCTACAAACTCACGATCCAGGGCTGCCACCTCATTGGGAACCACTGGCGCACGTCCACGCGAAAGTAGATATGCACCATCCGCGCAGTTGTCCCAGTCATCGAGCCCCCACTGAGAAGTCCTGCTTCTTTGAAAGCGACGCTCGATGCGAACGGCCCGACGCTGGTGGCGCCACTCGATGGTATGAATCGTCGGTTGCGGCTCCATTCCTTCGGAGGCAAGCGAGGCAATGAGCCGTGCGGCAGAAGCTGGCTCAAACTGTGCAGCCGGAGAGGATGTTCCGGCTGGCGTGGTCAGGGTGAGCGGAGCAGAGGAATCGGCGAAGCGGTTGTTGCCACCGAGATACGTGCCGCTCACTGGATAGACGGAAAAGCCCAGCTCATCTGGGGGCGGGGCGGCTTCGGGCTTTACGCGGTACCGTACCGCGATCTCATCAAAGGCATAGCGACAGCCGCGTGGAGCTTGCCGGCCCGTGCCATCAACTTCGTAGATCTCGTCGAAGTCCCCGCCTGAGCTGTGCCAGCGCACAAAGATGCGATGGTCTCCGTCTCCAAGCGCCGCCAGCAGATCTTCCGCCAGTTCCCCGGGGCTCCAGCGCCTGCCGATTTGAACGTCGGTGCAACGATCGCGAAAACCGATCACCAGAGGAACGCAGTACGAGCTGTCATCTTCCCCGAGGAGCGCACGCACAATCGCGGCGTGACTCACCGCTACAGCGCGCTCGCCTGCGGACACGATGCGGAGGAAGACAGTTGCCACATTGGCCATGACCTCAGTGTACTCCTTGAGAAGCCGCGCCAGCAGCGCTTGTGATTCCACGTGCGTCGCAAGACATAGAACCCCGGGCACCGGATTTAGGGGACGTTCCGCTCGTTCTCGATGACCCACTTTCCTCCTCGGCACCACAGGGCCGAGCTCCACCCTCCCGGCTTTCCATGCGTGATGACGCAGACCGCATGCTCTTGCGTGCACGGCATATGTTCGCGCGGCAGAGGGTCGCAGCGGTCGGCTTGGCGAGGACGGGAATCGGAACCTGGGGAAGGCCGCAAGCGGAGGTCGATCTGTACGACGAAAGACTGCTGCTTCATCTGCTCGGCGAGGCGGTCCGGGGGGCTTGTGGGTGAGGGTGCCTGGTTCGTGCGGGAGGAGGCGCTGAAGCCGTCGAAGCGCGTGCGCACGCAAGCGGTCGTGAAGGGATCCGGCAGGGAGTCCCCCCCCGGCTCGACTACGCCGCAGCCGTCCTTCATGCGAACGCGCACGCTGACGCGCCCGCGCAGCGAGCGACGGATGGACAACCCCTCCTCATAGCAGGAGAACACCTCGAGCAGGATTTCTTTTTCGATCGTGTT
>CALLYL010000605.1 GCA_937859535.1 uncultured Myxococcales bacterium | reverse complement strand
GTCGGTTTCGCGCACAACACCCTGTCGTCAGACCGTCGCAAGTACCTTGAGGCCGGCGGGATCTCCTTCTTCATCGGCGACGGTGCCCTCAACTACAAGCCCGAACAGCTGTTTGAGACCTACTATAGCCTCCACGTCTGGAGGAATACCTTCCTGACCGCCGACTACCAGCGGATGAAGAACCCCGCCTACAACGCCGACCGCGGTCCGGCTGACTTCTTCGCCATGCGACTCCACGCTGAGTTCTAAGCACCATGACCCTGCAAGCGATCGAGAACATCAATCTGGCCTCGCTGGCTGACACCACGCTCAGTCTGGCTGCAGCGTTCATTCTTGGAAGCCTGATCGGCTTCGAGCGCCAGTATCGTCAGCGAACCGCCGGTTTGCGTACGAACGTTCTCGTCGCTGTGGGGGCCGCGATTTTTGTGGACATGGCCAATCGCCTGAATGGACACCAGGGGGCCATCAGCGTCGTCTCCTACGTGGTCTCCGGTGTGGGCTTCCTTGGCGCCGGCGTCATCATGCGCGAAGAGGGCAACGTTCGTGGCTTGAACACGGCAGCCACGCTGTGGGGGTCCGCGGCAGTCGGCGCGTGCGCCGGCGCGGACATGCTGCTTGAAGCAATCCTGGGCGCCGTCTTCGTACTGGCGTCGAACACCTTGCTCCGGCCTGTCGTCAATCGCATCAACAAGCAGCCCATCGACACGACCGCCGTTGAGGTCACGAACACGGTCTATGTGATTGCTGAGCGCGACCACCAGAAGGAGGCCCTGCGCCTCGTTGAGGCAGCCCTTGAGTCCGCCGAGTACTCGACGCGCGATCTGGTCGTGCATGCCTTTGGTGACGACGCGGTGGAAATCGAGGTGGTATTGCTTGCCACCGGGGTCGACGGTGATGAGCTAGACCGCATTACTCGCCAACTTGCTGAACAGCCGTTTGTGTCCCAAGCGTTCTGGAGCCCCAGTACGACCGAGTAAAGGGCATATATATTGGCTACGCCTGCTTGGCAGCCGGGAATAAGCCCGCGGCCAACCTATCTTCTTTTCGCTGCTGGGCTCGCTAACCATAGTGTCCACTGCATACTTGATTTTCAGCCCAATGCGGATCGGCCAGCAGGGCGGAGAAATCCATGCTTTATCTTTTGCCTGTGCCGTCCAGCAGCAGCAGCAGTAGTTCATCGATTCGACTGTAAGGCCGAGCCGGGAATTTTTCCAAGGTCGCCCGAAGCCAGGCGTAAGTTCCGGGTCGTTGAACTTGGCGGCGGCCAGCAAACTCTGGATAGCCGCAGCACGACGAACTACCTTACCGAAGCAGATTCAGAATCGCAGCGAACCGTCGAGCCTCATCAAGATCCAGACTCAAAGACGCAAACGACTTCCTTAGAAGCTCCTCAGGCATCGCCCAGTCCCACTTCTCACGCAGGATGTTCTTCGCTTCAGCCAGGACATGAACGGGGTCGAGGTCAGTCATCTCGCTGATCCTAGCCACCGCATCGAGCAGGCGCTCCGTGGACGCCCCAGGCACGGTCAAGGCAACACCTTCATTGTTGGCACGCAGCCCCATCGTCGCCAGGAGCATGACCAATCCATCATTCACCGCGTCCCCCCGCCACGTAACAAGCACCGCCTCGTGCCCCCACTGGAACACCTGAGACGTCTGCAGGTTCATTCGACGATAGTAGTCCCGGGCCTCTGCCAGCAAGGCCGCAGCGCTTTGGTCGAGAAATGGTACCGGCGTACTCTCGGCCAACACCGCCCGCATCTCCTGGCGGACGACGTCGTGCACCATGGCGCCTCCGCCATCGAAGGCCGGAGGTGCACCTCCTCTGTCAGGCGTCACGACGATCACCTTCTTCTCGGTATCGACGTCCAGCACCCGCCAGCGACGTCCGGCGAAGATCACTCGCTGATCGGGCAACAGTGGATGAGAAACCGGGAGCGAGCCTAGGGTCTTGCCGTCACAGAGGAGACGAAACTCGTCATCGGACGTGAAGGCGGCGTAGAACTCGTAGTGATTGACCAGCTTCTCACCCAGCTCGCCGTGTAGCAGCAAACCAGAGCTATCCTGAGTGAGGAGTTGCTTGTCGCCCATATGCCGAAGCAGGGATACGAAATCGCTGCGGTCCAGACCATCAAACGGCCCCCCTTTCACAAGGAGGGCCCAGAGCTCACCTGCCGTAGCCCCGCCACGCTCGGCAATCACTGAGAGAATCTGCTGGATGAGGGTCGAACAGTGCAGTCCACCGACTCGAGGGGGCTCGAACCACCCGCGGAGGAGCAGGCGCACCATCGCGATCGTTTGGACAAGCCCTTCCCTGATCGAATCCGACAACCCCGACTTTGGACCGAGCTCCGGCTCAATGCAGTAGCCTCGCAGAATCGCTGGCTCACCCTTTCGACGCCCGGAGCGCCCCAACCGCTGCCGCAAGCTTGCGATGGAGGGAGGCGGACCGATCTGGCAAATGCACTTCACGGCACCAATGTCGATGCCAAGCTCCAAGGTGGTGGTGCAGATGGCGGTTGCCGGCCTGGAACCGTCTTTCAGAGCGCTCTCGGCGTCCTCGCGGAAGTCCTTGGACAGGCTGCCATGGTGTGCCCAGAACTCGTTCGGCACACCCTCCTGCTCACAACGCCGGCGCAGCAGATCCGAGTAGAGCTCGACTTGCCTACGACTGTTTGGGAATACCAGATTGTTTGAGCCCCGCAGCACCTTGTAGAGGTGCTCAGCCACCTCCAAGGTACTCCCAGGAGCCAGGTCTTCCATCTCGGGATCGTCGATCTCAGGCTGTCCATCGGCTCGAGCAGGTTTCTCGACATAGCCCTTGACGAGGATCTTGAGCTCTTGCCCGCCACTTCCCGCCTCGATCAGATCGACGAGGTTTGGGGTGTCTGAGCGCAGGAACTGGGCGGCCAAGCCCATATCCCCGAGTGTCGCCGACAGGCCTACCCGGGGTAGCGTCCGGCCAACCGTCCGCTCCAGGCGGCACATCAGTGACTGGAGCTGCTTTCCCCGCTCCGAACCAATGAAGGCATGCAGTTCGTCCACAACGACATAGCGCAGCTTCGACATCAGCCCAGGCATCGCCGTCCCACGCCGTACAAACAAGGCTTCCAGAGACTCGGGGGTTATCAGGAGCACACCCCGGCCATCCTTGATGAACTTGTGTTTGCGGCTCGCCGCTACATCACCGTGCCACGCAACGACCGGAATATCGAGTGAGTCGCACAACCCCGTGAGCCGCCCCCACTGGTCGTTGATAAGCGCCTTCAAGGGACTGATGTAGAGCACCGAACCGATGTCTGGCTCGTGACGTAGCATGTGCGTGAGGATCGGAAAGAACGCCGCCTCGGTCTTGCCCGCGGCAGTCGCGGCCGCAATGATGACGTCCCGGTCCGCATTGATCAGCGCGGGGATCGCCTTTTCCTGGGCGTCACGGAGTGCGGTCCAGCCCTCGCTCCAGATCCAACGCTGGATGCGCACATCCAGCAGAGCAAATCCTTGCGAGCCCCCGTCAGAGCTTGAAGCTGGTGAGTTCGTCGTCATCCTCTACGGCCACATCCGTCGCACCACCGCCGTCCTGTTCCACTTCAACGTAATTAACGAGCTCTCTCCAGTCGACAGAACTGTTCTGCTCGAGCACCGCCAGCAAGTTGATGAACGCCGTGATCGTCGTCCGCGGCGTGCGAAAGTAAGCCTCTCCCAGCCTCCCCGCACAGTGCGACATGAACGCGGGGATGGCCTCGTCAGGCAACAGATACTTGGCCTCATCCCCCGAGGCATAAACATGCCTGAGCTTCCAGAGCAGCACATAGAAATCTTCGGGCGTAAGGCTCGCCAGGCGCAGCACCGGACCGAAGTAATCCACCATTCCAGCCTTGGCAAAGGTGTTCTCCGCCAACCGTGACTGCAGGGCAGCGTAGCTGTAGAGGCCTCGACGCGTGTCCAGGAGAAACTCCGGTGTTCCGCCCAGCACAATCCCCAACCCCTCTGCTGAACCCTGCAGGGAATCGTTGAGGATGCGCAGGATCTGCTCGTAGTTGGCGTTACGCGCCTGAGTGTTGGAGAGCTTGTAGAGGTTCACCAACTCATCCAGGCAGACCATCAGCCCGCTGTAGCCCGCAAGGCGGACAAAACGCGCCAGGAGCTTCAGCTGATCATAGATGGAGGCGTCATCGATGATGGTTCGCACGCCCAGTGCTGCACGTGCATCGGTCCGCGTCGTGAACTCGCCTCGCAACCAACGCACGGCATCCGCCTTGAGCTGCTCGTTACCTTCTTCAAAGCCTCGGCAGTAAGCAGCGATGACCTCCGCAAAGTCATAGCCATTCACCATTTCTGCCAGATGGTTGAGCTTCTCTCGAACGACAGCTTCTGCCGGCTTGCCGCTCGTTTTGGCCTCGGATTTCGCTTGCGATATGAACTTCTCAACGACACCTGCCAGGGCCCCACCCTCAGGCTTCGTGCGGGTCGCCAGATTCTTGGCCAGCTCGGCGTAAAGCGAACGCGCCTGCCCCCCCGTCGCATGAAGGCGCCGGTCAGGGGTCAGGTCTGCGTGCATGGTGACGAGCTTCTTCTCCAGCGCGATGGCGCGCACCAGGTTGAGGAAGAAGGTTTTGCCGGAGCCGTACTCGCCGATGACGACCCGAAACCCCGAGCCCGCATCAGCGACACGGTCGGCATCCTTCATCAGCGCTTCAAGCTCTTTGACTCGTCCGACTTGGATCAGATGCTGGCCTACACGCGGGACAACACCTGCACGAAGAGATTGAATGACCGCGTCGCGGTCTTTTGCGCGAATCGTGCTCATACGGGGAGCGCCTCTAGAACTT
>CALLYL010000604.1 GCA_937859535.1 uncultured Myxococcales bacterium | reverse complement strand
CGGTCCACTCGACCGATCAACAGCTCCACCCGCCACTCGTCTTCGGCTTGTGACGTGAGCCCTTCGGTCATTAGCTCAAGCTCGCAGACCCAAGTGCCACGGGTGCTGAGGAAGTGGGCGAGCTGCTGAAGGCGTCGCAGCTCTCGCACTCCATCCACCATCAGATCGAGGCAGTCGGCGTAGACCTCCCTGATCCTGAAACCAAGCTCGCGGAGGATCGGCGCAAGCTTCTGCGGTGCGCGCTTGCTGCGCTTCATATCCGGCCTCCTCCCGGTTTGAGTATCGACAGCGTCTTACGATGGAGAACAGCGGGCTTGACCGCAGCAGGTGGGGTCGCAGACTGCCCCGCAGATCGGGTTACAGACTGCTCAACGGGAACCGTTGCAGGCTTGACGGGAGCGGATGAGGAAGACACTGCCGCGCTGCTTGGCTGAACCGGGGCGGGTTTGCTCGCAACTGTCGGGGTTTCGACGGCCGAATAAACTGCCTTACCGACGGTCGGATATCTCGCCGCTTGTCGCATGGTTTCGACCTGCTCCAACAGCCTGCCCCGCTCTCGCTGCGATCTGTCCAAAGCATCCTCCGCATTCAAGGCGGATTGCTTCATCGATCGCACCGTTTCCAATGTCTGGGCAAGCTGGGCTTCAGCTCGCGCCGCTCGCGCCTCGGCTTGGCCTATCTGAGATTCCGCAGCGTTCAGCTTCGCCGTCAGCATCGCGACCTGTTCGCTAATAGAATCCAGCCGCGTTGCTTGCTCTCTATTTTCTGGGGGAGGTGTCGCTTGGCCTCGCAGCCGATCGACTTCACGCTCCGCCTGGACTGCACGCGCTACGGCTACGCGAATATGCTCTAAGATCGTTGGCTCAACAGGCACGACCGAGTCGTTGGGCGTGCTGTGCTTGCGGGGCACATACTTCCTTCGAGCCTTCGGCGCCGCGGGGCTTCGCTTCGGGATCATCTTGCCTTTCAGATCGTAGCGATTGCCCTCCTTGTCGTGGAAGGGGACCGCCGGGAAAGCCTTCCGCAGCGAGACACTGTCGCCGATCAAATGCGCGCTACCGTCCTCAAAGTGAAGGATCACGTCGTAGAATCCTTCGAGTGGAACGCGGGGCGGCTCGAACGGTGCCCAGCGAAAGTAGCGTTCGCGACGGACGTGAGCCACTCCTGATTCGTCGGGAAAGCGCTTCGTCTTCCGTCCAGGGTTGGGAAACTCGACATGCCCAAGTCGGGGATGGACTCGCCTTAGTGAGTATCCAATCAGACGCGCCTTTCGACTAAGGCGCTTCTCATTCCGAGCGACAACCTCCCGCACGCCCTCAAAGTCTTCAACGGTATAAGCGTTGACCGGAACCCGATTGTTCCGCTGCCAGTTTAGTGATCGGCACGCATCCGAGCAGAACTCTTTGTCACTGCGCTCCGTTGTCCCTATCTGATCGGGACAAAGCGCACACTTGTGGGGAGCGTGGAACATTGCTGATCGTAGCCGATATCTTGATCTCGTGTCAATCAAAAAAACAGCTCCGTAGCACTTCCGACGAGGATCGTGTTCAAATGATGATCATTTTACGGCTATGTGCTGTGTCTTTGCGTTCTGTTTATTTATATATTGACGATCAATTATCGATCACTTTAACGGCAATTTTATCTAATAGTCTATTTTGGCATTCAGCTACAGTACGCTGTTTCCATACAAGAGTCGCCTCAGTGCCCTGTTTCAGAATTTCGCTTGTGCAAATCCGCATCAATGAGGCAAAGTAAGCAAGCAGGGGGGGCAAAATGACGATCAGTGAGTTCACGACGGAAATCGAAATGAACGCGCCCGATGGGGCTACGACGTACCGTTTGGTTACTCAGACCAGCGCTGGAATGATTTACTATCCAGAGAAAGGCCACAAAGGTCTGTGCTTGAAACCTGTTGGCCTACCTGTAGTTCCAACAGGGCAATATGGCGTGGTTTATGAAGACGCCGCATCCAATTTTAAGAAGATGACGGAGAAGGCGGTAAGCTGGGTGTTTCCAGCGGATATTCCTGCTAAGGAAACACCAAAGCAGATTGAGACGGAAAGTGACGATCTAAGGCTTTCGCTCGAAATGGAGCAAACGGCAGCCGATGCCAGCACCGTGCGTGCCCGAGCTGCGTCACTTACTGATACATTGTCTCTGTATCGCGGATTCACGGCGATGATGGGCACGCAAAGTGCTCATGAGCTGCAAGTCAAGAACGAACAATTCGCTCTGCTGAACCAAGCCTGCACGAAACTGCTGGAGACTCAGGTGGAGCTGATGGATACCTTCCGCCAGCACGCTGCCAGCCTTCGTACGCCACCACCGCCGCCGCAGTGGGACAAGATCGTGGCTGCCGCTGCCCCTGCGTTCGCGGCGATGTACGTCGAAACGGTCAATGCCATCAAGGGTGAGGGTCGCAAATCCAAGCGGCCATCGACCGCCGATCTGCTCACTCCTGTCGATGAAAAAATGGGCAAGTTGTACGAGCTGCTGGGCAATGTGGCGAGCAATGATCGCCTCGAAGTGCTCCTCAAAGATCCCGAGAAGCTCCAATTGTGGATGAAGTCCGTTCAGTCGTTTATGTCCGGTGAACCGAAGGCGGAAGACGCGACGGAGTAGGTCAGTGAACCCCCAAAAGAACTACTACCTGGCTTTGATGTGCCGACCCAGAGATGACGCTGAAACGCTGAAGAGTGCAAAACGCAAAATCGTGAAACGCACGCATTCTGACGCCAATGGCGGCAGTGAGAAATATCGAGTCTTGTTTGAAGCGGCGGTCGAAGCGTGGGAGGTACTTGGCGACCCCATAAAGCGTGAGCAATATGACGCAGCGCGTGAACAATGGCTGTCGGAACGCGGAGCGGTTTGGTGTGAGGGTTGCGGCGAAGGGTTGCGGCTACCGAATGGCAATGGGTTTCGCTGCCCTCTGTGCAAAACTCCGGTGGAAGATTTGCAGCCGGAACCAAAGCCGCATAGCAGTGCATGGAAGTCGTCGGTCGTGGAACCACTTGTTGAGAGCGGCGTGCGTATCGGTGACACCGTACTCGATGCCAGCGAGCGTGAGGCCGAGCGGCTAGGACGGAAGCTTATGAGGCAGAGCGCGACGCTGCTGTCAGGGTTGATCGTGAGTGGCTTCGATAGCGCTCGCCGGAGACTCAAGCGGAAGAGAGGATGAAGATGAATGTTTTATCTGTGACCAATCTGGATTGCTATGCGGCGGCACGACGTAAAACTGTAATCATTACGTGTCAGCGCAAAGTGAATCGACTACTGGCGAGGATCTACGAGAAAGAGAGCTACGCGGCTCTGTATAAGAGCAAGTTCATGTGTGAGCGGTACGATGAAGAGATCGAAGCTCTTTATTCGCAAGTGGCCGAACTAGAAGGCCACGCAATGGCCAATGAGCTTGAGCTAGAGCAGTTCGAGGCCAAGCGGCGAGAAGACGAGGCGCAACGCATCGTGCGGTTGCTCCACTTGACGGCTCCGACGCTCGAACCGGCAGCAGCTCCCAGCCCGCCAGCGCCGACCGCGCCGCGCACCGAGCAGCTCTCGATGTTTGGTCCAG
Organism: uncultured Myxococcales bacterium; assembly: GCA_937859535.1. Classification (GTDB taxonomy): domain Bacteria; phylum Myxococcota_A; class Polyangia; order Palsa-1104; family JAEUJZ01; genus JAEUKA01. Next base: position 2,536 of record CALLYL010000604.1, on the reverse strand, counting down.
GCCCAGCGCCGATCGACACCAAACCGCTTGGTCAACTGTCGGCAGCCGACCGCGAGCACGCGGTCGAAAACGACATCGCGCTTGGGATCGAGATGGCCTTCGAGAGCCCAGAACCGAAAAGCGAGTCGGCGCTGGCTGTGATGGCTCCTGCCTCGTCTTCGGCGGTCGCTGCAAAGCCGATGTTTGCCTACTCGTTCCCTCCGACAACGGTAGCCCCTGAGTCGAAGGGTCCGGCGAAACAGAGTTCCGCCACGCCGAGTCCGGTGGCAGGTCCGGTGGTTCCCAGCGAAGTGGCTGCTTCCCAGGTTCGGCAGTCGCAGCCTGTGACCAAGTCGCCGGAGACGGTGCCAGATACAAGGCCGCTGACCACAGCCGAGGACAAGGGCAGCTCGACGGACCACACTGACTGACGACTGAACACACCTTGAGGGGGGATAAGCAGATGAAGTCACGAGAGGGGAAGTATCCGCCGCCAGATGACCTGGCCAGGCTGATCCGTCACTGGATGACGATCTGGCCAAACGCGGAGATCACGAGCGAGCGCATGAAGCAGCTCTACCCGTACATCTTGCAGAAGTGGCGCGAGGGCTGGACGCTGGCACAAATCGCGCAGACGGCGTGCTCGTGTAACGACGGGCAGAACATTGCCCCTAGCCCGGCGGCGCTCAAGGTTGTGCCAACGCGCCGACTGAGCCTGTCTCCGACAGGCGCTGTGCCGGGGCAGACGTTTGGCTCTGACGAGATTCGGGATGCCGGGTCGGTCAGTCGGCTCAAGCTGCAAGCAGAGATTGCCGAACTGAAAGCCAAGTCGATTGGCACCGAGATCGAAATCCTCTATCGCCGCATGCGCGGAGCGACAGAGTCGGTTCGGGCCAAGCTAGAGGAACAGCGGCAAAGGCTGGTGTCTCAGCTCGATCAGCAGAAGAAACAGGCCGAAGCCGCGACTGCGCGGCTGGCGGAGCTGGAGAGCACCGGGCGATTGTCAGCGGTGGGTCGCAAGCCCAAGGCCAAGAAGGAGTCCGTGCAGAAGGCGGAGCCTGCGACGCCCAAGCCTGCTCGTCAAAAGCGACCTGCGAAGGCTGCTAACCCGGCCCCTGCGACCCCTGCGGCAGCCCCTAGTCCGCCGCCCGCAGCTTCCATGAATGCGGTCGAAGACACCATCGCGAAGCTCTACGAGGACGACTGATCGTGCAGTTTGACGAGGATACCAAGCGGGGTGCCAAAGCTCTCGTCGGCGAGCTGGTCGAGGATTCGACGCGGCGCGCCCGCCCAGATCAGGTGGCTGGCATCCGCAGCTACTACGAAGCCAAGGGCGGACTGTATCGCCAGCTTGCGGCCAGGATTCTGTACTCGCGCCGTTCGCTGCGGCGGGAGGATGGGCTTTCGTGGTCGCTCCGTGATCTCCGCAACGATATTCTGAGCCGGGCATCGTCCCCGGAATCACAGAGGCAGTTTGAGACTTGGTTTCTAGCGCGGGACAAGATGCTGCGCGGTGTCTCTGCCCGACTATGGGACTTGGCAGAGCAGCACTCTGTCCCGCAACCCGTAGCGACTCCCATTGTGGCGCAGACCGTGGAGATCCCCCACGAGCTGCTGGTCAAGTATATGTCGGTGCCGCTGTCGGCAGAGGCGGACCCAGCAAAACGCACCAAAGGCAATTTGCTCGCGATCGAGGTGATGTCGAGTGGCAGATCCATCGGTTTGGCAGAGCGGGAGATCCTGGCTGGCTACACAGGGTGGGGAGGTCTGTCCATTGAGAGCGTGGCGGGCACTCTGCCGCCGAAATGGACTCCGTCCTCGGACGCACTCATCCACGAGTATTACACTCCACCGCTCCTGTGTCTGAGTCTGGCTCGGGTGCTGCGCAAGTATGTGGAGGCGATGGCACGGACGAAGGGCACCGTGCGAGCACTGGAGCCAAGCGCCGGAATTGGCCGATTTGTGAACGCCCTATCTTTCGGGAGCTACAAGGCGGTGAGCTGGACCGCTGTGGAGTATTCACCGATCTCGGCAGCGATCCTGCGAGCGATGCGTCCCGACATCCGCGTAGTGGAAGGTTCCTTCGAGAAGTTTGTGGCCGCAGAGGAATCATCGCTGATGGGGAACATCGATCTGGTGGTCGCAAATCCTCCCTACGGAGAACGAGGTGCCAGCTTCAACGATGATCCAAATCGAAACTATCGAGAGCGCAAAGCCTACGTCTACTTTTTGCGGCGCTGCCTCGATCTACTCGCTCCTTCGGGAATCGGCGTCTTTCTGATTCCCTACGGATTCCTGACGGGCCAGAGTGCAGAGTACCTGGCGCTACGTAAGCGGGTGCTGCTCCGTCATCACCTGATGGCCGCCTTCCGACTCCCTTCTAGTCTGTTTCCTGGGGCAAACATCGTCACCGATCTGCTGCTATTCCGCTCGCGAGGGGGCGAGCTGACAGAGGTTGCGGGGGAGGACTCTGCGATCGTCGAGGGTCGGTACTTCGAGCTATTCCCAGCGCACATCCTCGGGCAGGAACTCCGCAGCGACAAGGGAGCCAAAGATG
>CALLYL010000603.1 GCA_937859535.1 uncultured Myxococcales bacterium | reverse complement strand
ACATCTACCGTCCATCTGCGACGGCACCCCTGGTTTTCCTACGTCTGCCTACTCTGGTCAATACATCGACAAATTGTAGGATTCGGAACTTCTGAAAAAATCACTGCTACTCTTGCTAAGCACTCTCGTCTGACCTCGGGTTGCGATAATTTCACCAAATTATCGTCGGGAAAGCTGGATCAAAGAGCCCGCTAAGGCGCGGTGTCGCTGGTCGAAAAAGGCTTTTTGAATTGCACATTTAATGTGCTTTGGTTTACAAAAATACACAGACGTAATATGGACCCAATCTATCGCTTGCGCCTGAAGGAGGCTCTTTATGAAGTTTCTTGAACGGTTTGGCCGTCGCCGCTCAGCGAGACTGCCGCTTGCAACCGCCTTGTCAGCGCTGGCCTTGTTCTCCGTCGGAACTGCCGAGGCTGAGCCGAAGCTGCGCTACCAGATCGACCAGCGCGGCGACATGATCCTGCTTGGCAATACACTCGGTTTTGACTGTCGACCGGGGATTCCCAAGCCGATCGCCGGGACGGTGGATGTCGCAAACTGCGGTACCAACATCGAAGACTCCTCTGCGGATGTCTGGTGGCGTGACGATTCGGGTGGTGGCGGAGGCGCGAGCGCCAGCATTGATGTCAAGGTTCCTGACGCCCGAACCACGGCGGTGCTGAACCTTCCCGACGGGGCCAAGGTGACCTATGCGCGGCTCTATTGGGCCGGCACCTATGAGGAGAGCAGTCCTCCTGATGGCAAAGTGACGCTCGAGCGACCTGGTCAGCCGCCCCGGATGGTCGTTGCCGCTACGGCGGATATCGAGCGCAACTACATCGGCGGCAAAAGCTATCAGTCCTCTGCCGATATCACCGGACTCCTTCAGCAGTACGGGTCGGGTCCGTACCGAGTCACCGGCGTGCCGCGTATGCCAGCGGTCAACACCAACTCCGACGTCAACTACGCGACCTGGTCGATCGTGGTCTTTTATCAAAAGGACGGAGTGCCGATCCGCAACCTGACGCTGTGGGACGGACTGACGGGCGTCGTCGGTGGCACCAAGACCATGGTGAACCTATCGGGCTTCCGCGTTCCGATGGGCACCAAAATTGATGCCAAGCTCGCCACCGTTGCGTACGACGGTGACCACGACTACGACGGCGACTCGCTGAGCTTCAATGGCACGCGATTGGTCGATGGCACGACTGGCTCGGACAACAACTTCTTCAACAGCACGCGCACCTACTTGGGCCAACCACTGACGCAGGTTGGGGACATGCCGCAGCTGAGCGGTGAGCCGGGCAGCATGATCGGACTCGATCTCGATGTCGTCGATGTCTCGCCGTACCTGAAGGCGAACGACACCCAAGCGACGATGGTCCTCGAGTCGACCAAGGAGGACATCGTGCTCCTTGGCGTGGTGGCGACTTCGATTGCCAGCACCAAGCCGATCATCGAGACGATCCTGACGTATCCGCAGGGCGTGAGCACCAAGCCGGGCGACATCATCGAGTTCACCTCGACCAGCCGCAACATTGGTGACGCGCCGGGTGGGGATATCATCATCGAGCAGAAGTTGCCGCCCGGGCTGTCGTACGTGCCAGAGACGGTGCGGATGTATGTCGGTGCCGATACCAGTCTCAATGGCAACAAGACCGACAAACCCGGTGACGATCAGGTCGAGTGGGATCCGCTGACAGGTACGCTGCGAATTCGAATCGGCAAAGGCGCGACGGCCACCAAGGGCGGAACCATCGATCCGACCGATCCGCCGGTGGTGGTGAAATATCAGGTGCGAATTGACGATCGCGCTGCCGGGGAACTGCCGCTACAGAGCAACACCACTACCACTCCGGTCGGCGGAGCCAGCTCTGGGCCGATCTCCTTCCCCTCTGGAAATGGAGTAACTCCCAACGCGCCGACGATTGTGGTGGTTCCGCCTTGCGTGACCAACGACGACTGTAGCCTCGGGGCTCCAGTCTGTGACAAAAGTGGGTCCACTCCCCGCTGCACCGACGTTTGCGCGACCAATGCGGACTGCCAAGGAACTCCCGGTGGAACCGAGGTCTGCTCGGCGATGAACAAGTGCGTGCAGTGTAGCTCTGGCACTTCTTCCGCGTGCATCGCCTCTGGTCCGGGCAACCAGTGCATTGCGCCGGGCTTCTGTGGCTGCAACACCGACGCTGACTGCGGGGGCCGCTCCTGCGACGTCGTGACCCACCTGTGCCCGAAACCGGCGATCGACCTGTCGGTTGCAGTCCAACATGAGCCGCAAGCCGCTCGACAGGACACGCCGCTGGTGTACGCGGTTTCGATGAAGAACCAGAGCGGATTGGCTGACCCGGGTCCGGTGCGGGTTACCTTCGAGGTTCAGCGCGGCGCGTTCGTCGACAAGCTGACGGCCCAGCCTGGCTGGCGCTGCTCTTTGGTCGATCAGAAAATAAGCTGCCTTCGCTACCGTCCGTTCCAGCCCGGAGATGCGACGCAGGTCGTGACGGTGACGGTGCTGCCAAGTGGAACTGCGGCATCTGACCCACCGTCGGTGACGATTACCGCAACGGTGGCCTCGGATAGCTCGGTCGACCCGAACCCTGGTGACAACACCGTTGTCGAGACAACCGAACTCGGTGTGCTTCGCGTCGCGGGCGGTGGCCTGGGATGCTCCACCTCAGCGAGTGGTTCGGCAAGTGGTCTGTCTGGAGTGCTGGCAGGTGTGCTGCTGTCGCTGCTTGGTATTTTCCGGCTGCGTCGTCGAGGCCAAGCGAACCACTAACGACCCCCACGAGGATTACTAAGCGCGCCACCTGTCCGTCGGTGGCGTGGTGCCTTTAAGGATATGGAGGGAAGCTGTGCGACCTCTTTTGCAACGCTCGATCTTTGCTCTTCTGGCTCTCGCCCTCGCTGCAGGTGCGGATGCCAACGCCCAGTCTCAGCCCAACCTGGGCTATCAGCTCAATCGGTACGAGCCGACCGCCGCTGGTGAGTGGTCGTTCGCGGTCGAGCATCCGTGGTACTCGTCGACCCGGCACTTTGCTGTTGGACTGACTCTGAACTATGCCCACCAGCCGCTGGTCCTGGGATATAAGGACAGCGCCGGGTTTACGCAGACTCAGTCGCTGGTGACCCACCAGATGATTGGCCACCTCGACGTGGCGGGCTCGTTTCTGGATCGAGTGCTGGTCACGGCCTCGCTGCCGGTGGTGATGCTCAGCCAAGGCTCGCTGATCGACAAGAATCCCGGCGAGGGCAGCTTTTCCGTGGGAGATCCTCGGATTGGGGCTCTCGCTAGAATTTATGGGCAGCCCGGTAAGAGCACTTGGTCGGTGAGCGCGGGACTCGACTTGTGGATTCCGCTGCGTGGCATCACCGACTCGCTGCCGTCGATTGTTAGCGATCAGTCGGTGCGAGCGTTGCCCAAGGTTGTTTTTGCCGGCGTGTGGCGCAAGCTGATGTGGTCGGGCAGTCTCGGTGCGTTCATCCGTCCCGAGGCTCAAACCAAGCTCCCGCAGGAGTGGACCGGCATCGAGGCAGGACGGGCCGCATCCGAGCTGCAACTGGGTTTACGCGGCATGTACTACGATCAACAGCGACATTTTGCGGTTGGTCCCGAGCTGCTGTTTGCCTCGGCGCTGGCGGGCAAGGACAGCTTTTCGCGTTATGGCACCAGTCTCGAAACGCTGCTCACCGGGCACTACAACATCAAGGACATGATTCAGGTCGGGGCGGCGGTGGGGCTGGGCTTTGTGCGCCAACCAGGCACGCCCGATGTTCGAGGGCTGCTCCGGGTCGCCTATGCACCGACGACCAAGCATGAGCCGGACGGTGATGGCGACGGCATTATCGACAAGTACGATGCTTGTCCGACCGAGCGTGGTGTCACGAGTCGAGATCCTAAGAAGCACGGCTGCCCCATCGAACTCGACCGAGATGGCGATGGTGTGCCCGATAAGGCCGACCTCTGTCCGGACGTTTCCAAGGGGGCTGCACCCGATCCAGATCGCTTAGGTTGCCCACTGCCCGAAAAACCGCAGCCAGAGCCCGATCGCGATGGTGACGGTGTGCCCGATCGCAACGATCAGTGCCCATCAGAGCCCCAAGGCACGTCCCCAGATCCGGCCCGCCTGGGCTGTCCAGCGACCGACAGCGATAAGGACGGTGTACTCGATCCGGTCGATCAGTGTCTGTTCGAGCCGGCTGGCGCAAGTCCCGATCCAAGCCGTCCCGGCTGCCCGATGGCCGACAAAGACCACGATCAGATCCCGGACGCCGAGGACGCGTGTCCAGACAAGGCGGGCGCGCCAAACCTGGATAAGAAACGCCACGGTTGCCCAAGCTCCGTCGAGATTCGTGGCTGCCAACTGGTGATCTTGCAACCGATCCAGTTCAAGCCCAATAGCGACATCATCAACGAAAAGGCCAGTAGTAAGGTGCTGACCGCCGTGTCCGATGCGCTCAAGGCGTCGCCAAACATCAAGCGACTCCGAATCGAAGGGCACACCGACACGCAGTGCCCGGCCAAGTTCCGCAAGACCTGCAAGACCTACAACCAGGATCTGTCGGAGCGTCGCGTGGTCAGTGTTCGCAAGTGGCTGATCAAGAGCGGCATCGAAGAGGGTCGTCTTGAGGGTAAGGCCTACGGACAAGAGAAGCCGATCGCGCCGAATACTCCCGCTGGCTGGGGCAAAAATCGCCGTGTCGAGTTCCACCTCCCCGACTGCACCAGCGGCAGCACCTCGAACTAGCTAGACTCGCCGGTCTTTTCTTCCCCCGCCGCGACAACTTGCCCATACTTGCCGCCCATGCAGCGAGCCCGGCGGGTGGTTGTCGTCTCAGCGCTCGGTTACTTCGTCGACATCCTCGATCTCTTTCTGTTCAACGTGGTTAGGCAGCCGAGCCTGCGGGATCTCGGCGTGGCCAGCGCCAACTCACTGCAGTGCGGGATGCGCCTGATGAACGCCCAGATGGTGGGGGTGCTCATCGGTGCTTTTGTGTGGGGCATTCTCGGCGATCGTCTGGGTCGGCTACGTGCGCTCTACGGTTCCATCCTGCTCTATTCGCTCGGTACGATGGCCAACGGGATGGTCAGCTCGGTCGAAGCGTATGCGGTCTGTCGATTCCTTGCCGGACTTGGCCTCGCTGGAGAGCTTGGTGCGGCGGTGACGCTGGTCAGCGAAACCCTACCGCAGAGTCGACGCGGACTCGGCACGACGGTGGTCGCTGGCTTCGGTCTGTGCGGAGGCGTGGTGGCAGCCCTGCTGGCCGAGCATCTTTCGTGGCGAACCTGTTACTTCATCGGCGGTGGTGCAGGCCTCATCTTGCTGTCGCTGCGTGTGACGTTGACCGAGCCAGCGGTGTTTATCGATTCCCAGCAGCAAGCTGTCAGACGAGGCAGCCTCGGGCTCTTGCTCGCGAGCGCGTCCCGTCGGAATCGCTTTCTCAAGCTGCTGTTGATAGGTCTGCCAGTTTGGTTCGTCGCCGGCATCCTCATCGCCTTTGCCCCGGAGCTGGCTACCTCGCTCGGCACACACGGGGTGACTGCGGCCCGTGCGGTGCTGTATTCGTATGTAGGCGTGGCGATTGGCGATCTGTTGTGCGGTCTGCTGTCGCAGGTTCTGCGCAGTCGACGTCGGGCGATGCTGTTGTCCTTGTCCGTGCTGGTCGTGGGGTTGGTGGTGCTGCTGCGACTGCGCGGACTCAGCCCCGCGATGTACTACGTGGTCTGCTTTGGGCTTGGCCTGTCGACCGGCTATTGGGCGGTGCTAGTGACGACGGCTGCGGAGCAGTTTGGCACCAACCTGCGGGCAACGGTCGCAACCACCGTACCGAATCTCGTGCGTGCGTCGGTGATTCCACTGAGTTTGCTGTATCAGCGAATGACACCGTCACTCGGGACGATTGAAACGGTGCGGTTGCTCGGCCTCGGCTGTGTCGCGCTGGCGGTGTTGGCGCTGTGGTCGCTGCCCGAAACGTATCACCGAGAGCTTGCCTTCCTGGAGCGCGATTCGACATGCTAATCGGCCCACGAGTGCAATCGAAGGTAGACCCATGGCACACAGTCCAAATTTGAGCGGCAAGACTTGTCTCATCACTGGGCCGACGCAAGGAATTGGCAAGGCGGCGACGCTCGCGATCGCCAAGCTGGGAGCGAATCTGGTCCTGGTGGTTCGTGACGGACAACGCGGTCGCGACCTAGCCGATGAGCTTCGCGCTGCCGGCAACCCAAACGTCGAGCTGGTCATCGCCGACCTATCCAGCCAAGCCGAGGTCAGGCGCGCTGCGGCGGAGTTTTTGGCTCGTCACGATCGACTCCATCTGCTCATTAACAATGCCGGCGCGATCTTTATGGACCGCAAGGAGTCCGTCGACGGTTTGGAGATGACGCTGGCACTCAATCACCTTGGCTACTTTTTGCTAACCCACCTGCTCGTCGACGTGCTCAAAAAAAGCGCACCGGCTCGCATCGTTCATGTCGCGTCGCGGGCTCATGTGCGCGGCACCATTCGTTTCGACGACCTGCAATCGAAGCAGTCGTACGGTGGCTGGTCCGCCTACAGTCAGTCCAAGCTCGCTAACATTCTATTTTCCGCCGAACTGGCGCGACGACTCAGCAGCACAGGCGTGACCAGCAATTGCCTGCATCCCGGTGTGGTTTCGACCGGCTTTGGCAAAAACAACCGCGGACTGATGAGCTTCTTGATCAAGCTGTATTCGTTTTTTGCGCGAACTCCGGAAAAAGGTGCCGAAACCACCATTTTTCTGGCCACCAGCCCAGCGGTCGAAGGCCTCTCAGGTCAGTATTTTGCCGACTGCAAAGCCATCGAACCGTCCCGCGAAGCACGCGACCCGGAAGTCGCAAAGCGGCTGTGGCAAGTAAGTGCCCAGCTAACCGGAGTTGGGAAAGACTCTTGACACCGACGTCGGGTTCAATAGACTGCCCACTTACCGCCTTGATTTTGCAGGGCTTTTTGGTGTTGGCGCTCGGTACCGCGTCGTCGCCAATTTTCACCACAGAGACACAGATCGCCATCTCGTGTAAGGAGCTGGTTTACACATGTACGCAGTGATTGAGACCGGGGGAAAGCAGTATCGGGTACAGAAGGGTGACCTCGTTCGCGTCGAGAAGCTCACCGCGGCGAGCGGTGACAAGATCACCTTCCCGGTGCTGCTCGTTGCCGATGGCACCAACGTTAAGGTTGGCAAGCCAACGGTTGCTTCCGCCGCGGTCGTCGCGACCGTGCAAGGCAATGAGAAGGGCAAGAAGCTCATTGTCTTCAAGTACCGTCGTCGCAAGGGCTACCGTCGCAAGAACGGCCACCGTCAAGAGTACACGGCGGTTCGTATCGACGAGATCAACGGCTAGTGTCGGTCGCGCCCCGAGGGAATCGCGGCGCACGGCAAGTGATTACAGGGAACTTCGATGGCTCATAAAAAAGGTCAAGGCTCCAGCCGAAACGGTCGTGACTCGAACCCGAAAATGCGTGGCGTCAAGCGCTACGATGGCGAGGTTGTCGCGGCTGGTAACATCCTGGTCCGCCAGGTTGGCACCGTTTATCATCCGGGTCGCAACGTAGGCCTCGGACGTGACTACACGCTGTTCGCGCTGATCGACGGTCAGGTCAAGTTCGAGACGTGGCGTGGCAATCGCTCGCGTGTTTCGGTGCTGCCGGTTCAAAAGACCGACGGCGCTGCATCCGCCAGCTAGTCAATCCTCTCAACGCGGCCCACTTCGGGTCGCACCTCTGCTTGCCCGACCGTTCACGTTGGCCGGGCCGTAAATCCATGCAGTTTATCGACGAATGCTCGATTTTTGTCCGTGGCGGCGACGGCGGCGACGGCTGTGCGGCGTTTCGGCGCGAGCCGGGAAGGCCTCGTGGTGGTCCCGCAAGCGGTGATGGGGGCAGCGGTGGGTCGGTGATACTCGTTGCCGATCCGCAGCGCAGCACGCTTCTTGATCTTACCTACCGGCGAGAGTATCGCGCCGAGCGTGGACAAGCGGGTCAAGGACGCGACCGGTATGGCCGTGGTGGCGAGGATCTCATCGTCGAGGTGCCTGCGGGCGTCGTCATCAAGGACAGTGATGGCACGGTGTTGTGTGATCTGACGACGCCTGGGCAGACGTTTGTGGCAGCACAGGGCGGGCAGGGCGGTCGCGGTAACATCCACTTTGCCACCTCGACGTGGCAAGCGCCGGAGTTCGCAGAGCCGGGCACGCCAGGAGTTGAGCGTACGCTCACGCTCGAGCTGAAGCTATTGGCTGATGTGGGACTGCTTGGCTATCCGAACGTCGGTAAGTCCTCGTTGATTGCGCGGGTGTCGCGGGTTCGTCCAAAGATTGCCAACTACCCGTTCACGACGCTGGTCCCAAATCTTGGGGTTGTGTCGTTGCCGCTCGGGAGTCGCGTGAGCGATCGCAGCTTTGTGCTCGCCGATCTGCCCGGACTCATTGAAGGGGCGCACCAGGGTCACGGGCTTGGACACCGCTTCCTGAGGCACCTGCAGCGGACCCGCGTGCTCATTCACTTGATAGAGCTGTCCGAAGAGCCGGGGCGTGATCCGCTGCACGACTTCGATACGCTCAACGAGGAACTGCGGAAGTTCGACCCCGAGCTTGCGAATCGGCCACAGGTGGTGACGCTGGCCAAGCTGGATTTGACGGAACCCAGGGACGCGCTGGCAACGCTGCGGGCCCAGTTTGCGGCCCGAGGCATCCAGCTGTGGGCGATTTCGGCAGCAACCGGTGAAGGTGTGGCCGAGCTGATGGATGAAGTCTACCGACGAACCAGCGCCCTGCCTGTGCAATCCAGCACTGCGGCGTAGTTGGCCGATTGGTCAAAAATGACCACGGGCTGCCCGCTTTGGACCACGGTGCCGCATGTCAGGCAAAGGTTCTCCTACGGCAGATTTTGGTAATGGGTTTGGCGTGACGCTTGCTCATGATTGGGCTCACTCGCTTCGCTGAGCGAATGGGGAGACCAATGAACCAGATCGCAGCCCAGGTTGAGCTCGGATGCACAGGTCACTCGGTGTTGTCGGCCCTCGATGTCACTTTGCTCCGGAAGTCGCGGGTTTTGTCGGCACTGAGCGATGAGGAGCTATCGCGCCTTCTGGCGGTGGCTCGGCCCGAGCTGGTCACGGCCTCGTCGATCATCGTTCCGCAGAGCACGCCCGTCGACAACTTGCTGGTGATCACGAGCGGCACCGCCAAAGTCGTGATGACCGGTGCAGCCGGACGCGAAGTCACACTCGAGATGCTGCGACCGGGCGACTTGATCGCTGAGACTTCACTGCTCGATGGCTCACCAACGACCGCCTCCGTCGTGGCTCTCAGCGATGTCCATCTGCTTGCCTTGCCTCGCCATGCGGTGGTGCAGCTCCTTGGTCGCTATCCGCAACTGACGCTGAGCCTGCTTTCGGAGATGGCGAACCGCATGCGCCGCGCTGAAGAGACGATCTTCGCGTTGGCACTGCAAGACATCGAGGAGCGGCTGTGTCGAATGCTGGTGCGGCTGGCTCGCGATGAGCGCAGCCCGGATCACCAAGGGGGGTTGCTGATGCGCCGTCGACCGACGCAGCAAGAGCTGGCCAACATGGTCGGTGCGACGCGGGAATCGGTGTCGCGCTGTCTGACCACGCTGGCCCGCAAGGGGCTGGCGGTCTGTCAGGGCCGCAGCATGCTGCTTACGTCGCGGCTGCTGCGTCGCGATAGCGCCCTTTAACGTAGCGCGGCTTCAATTGCGCCGGTTAGCTCTGCACTGTCAGGGCTGACCCGGCTGGAATACTGAGCGATCACCTGGCCATTTTTTCCGACCAGATATTTGTAGAAGTTCCACTTGGGCTCGCCGTGCTTGCGTGAGAGGAACTTGAACAGCGGCGAGGCAGCAGCCCCGGACACTGGACCCTTTTCGAACAAAGGGAAGGTAACGCCGTAGCGAACCTTACAGAACTTGGCGATTTCTTCCCCGCTGCCGGGCTCTTGACGGAAGTCGTGCGAAGGAAAGCCGAGCACGACCAGACCTTTGTCTCGGTATTTTGCGTAGAGGGCCTCCAATCCGGCGTACTGGCCGGTGTAGCCGCACTCTGACGCGGTGTTGACGATCAGCACGACCTTGCCTTTGTAGTCAGCGAACGAAACGCTCTTGCCATCGATCGACTTGGCACTCAGCGTGTGCAGGCTGTCTTGG
>CALLYL010000602.1 GCA_937859535.1 uncultured Myxococcales bacterium | reverse complement strand
CGTAGCTGGGACAAAAAGCCATTGAGCAGCTCGAGATCATGGGTTCCGGGCGGACCTCGCCACGCAAAGCCACGCTGCAATCGCTCGGCCCTCGGCAGATAGAAGTCATCGAGCGAAAGCGTGGCGGCACGCAGCTCGGGCAGCGCCTCGACGAGCTGGCCAGCGAGCGTCGATTTTCCAGCCCCCGGCAGCCCGCACATCCCAAGCAGCAGCGTCTGGCCAGGACGAATCCAGCGCCGCACCTCTTGGACCAGCGACACGAACGCGGCGTCGGACCGCATGGGCTAGGCGCGCTCGGCCAGGGCTTGCAGCCCCGCCGCAATCCGCCGTACGCCCTCTTCGATAAGCGGCACCGACGTGGCATAGGACAGCCGAATGTGGCCAGGTGCATAAAAGCCAGTGCCCGGAACCACGGCCACCGACGCCTCATCGAGCAGAAAGCGACTCAGCGCGACATCATCCGGTACCGCTTCGCTCAGATACGAGGAGACATCGGGAAAGCAGTAAAACGCGCCGTGCGGCTCGACGCAACGCACGTGGGGAAAGGCGGTCAGGGACTTGTACATGATCCGTCGCCGGGCATCGAACTCGGCGACCATTTTTTGTGTGGGCGCCTGATCGCCCGTCAACGCCGCTAGTGCCGCATGCTGGGACACCGCCGCCGCATTGGTCGTCACCTGCCCTTGCAGCTTGTCCATCGCCACAATCAGCGGTCGCGGCGCGGCGCAAAAACCAATGCGCCAGCCGGTCATCGCGTAGCTCTTCGAGACACCGTCGATCAACACCACCCGACCCCACAGCGATGGATCGAGCGCCAAAATCGATACAAATCGACCGGGTGCGTAGACCAGCCGCCGATAGAGATCATCGGTCAGCACCAGAATCTCGGGATGCTCGTGGAGCAGCTTCACAATCTCCGCAAGCGTCGCTTCGTCGATGACCGCGCCGGTCGGATTGCTCGGACTACAGAGCATGAGCATCCGAGTTCGCGGAGTGATCTTGCGACGCAGCGAGTCGACATCAATCCGAAAACCATCCGCCGCAGCGGACGGACAGAGCACCGCCACTCCTCCGGCCAAACGAACCAGCTCGGCATGGCTCGGCCAAGTCGGGGTCGGAATCAGGACTTCATCGCCCTCATCGATCAGCGATTGCAGGGCATTGAACAGACACTGCTTGGCCCCGGTCGAAACCATCACTTCTTCGGGACGAATCGACACGCCGTGTACCGAAGAAAGCTCGGCGGCCGCAGCCGCACGTAGCTCCATGATGCCACTTACCGCCGTATAACGGTTGGCACCACGCTCGATCGAGGCCGCAGCAGCCGCCCGAATGTGCGGAGGCGTATCGAAGTCGGGCTCTCCGAGCGTCAGGCTCAGGATGTCCCGGCCCGCCGTGACCAGCTCCTTGGCACGCGCCGTCACTTCGAGCGTAATCGACGGTACCAGAGCTTCGATTCGGCGAGCTACCCGCATCAGCCCACATCCTTCGGCTTTGCAATCACCCCAAGTCGCTCGCGCAGCACGGCAGACAGTCCATTTGGAACCATCCAGTCGACGTCTCCGCCAAACTGCGCGACTTCTTTGACCAGCGAGGAGCTGACGTAAAAATACTGCGCTGCGGTCATCAGGAAGATGGTGTCGACATCGGGCGCGAGCCGATGATTCATGTGCGCAAACTGAAACTCGTACTCGAAATCGGCGAGCGCTCGCAGGCCGCGAACCACAAAGCGTGCCCCGCGATCCTTGACGTAGTTCACGAGCAGGCCGGAAAACGCATCGACATCGACGCGTGGGTCGTGGTTCACCGCTTGTAGGATTTGCTCGCGACGCTCTTCGACAGAAAACAGCGGCTTTTTGCGCACGTTGTCAGCAATCGCAACGACGACCCGGTCAAACATCCTGAGTGAGCGTAGCAAGATGTCGATGTGTCCGTTGGTGATCGGATCAAATGAGCCTGGATAAATGGCGATTCTCTCAGTAGACACGTCGGCAGCTCCGTAACCGCTGGTGCATTGGGATGCCGGAAGCCTTGCAAGCGCAGGCCGCAAGAGTCAAGGGCCATGCCAAAAGCGGCGCTGGTCGCGTTACAACTAAAGCATGCCGAAGACACCGCGCTCTGGCTTCCGATCTGCGCTCGATTCTCCACTTTTGACGCTGGCGTTGTCCGTCGTAGCGACGAGCTGCGAGGTTGATCTGGGCAGCCGGACGGCCTTGCCGGAAAAGACGCTCGGCGAGGTCGTCTACCGCGAGTCGTGCCAGAGGGTTGCCTACACCTCGCAGCTCTCCGAACAAGCAGCGGGCTTGCGAACCAGCGTGGATGCCTCTGGCACAAGCTACCGCCCGATGTGCAGCGATGGTCAAGCCGCGCCAGCTTCTGCCCCAACGATCATGCAGGCAGTCGGGTCCGAGCGGATGAACGTCGTGTCGGGCATCGATACGGCGGTGCCGAAGTCGCTCTATGACGACCTCGATCGGGCCCTACGCGGAACCATGCCGGCGCTCGAAGGCCCTGAGGCCCAGCAAGCGGCGGCGAGCGGTGGTGCCACGATTCGTCTGCTGTCCGCAAGCGATGCGGCGATGGCGGCGATGGCTCGGCTAGGCTATCGGGAAGGTTTTCTGCCGCGCTCAACGTCGGGAGGACTGACTCGAGGACTGCTCGCGACCCCGGACCTTCACGCCTCGCTGACTGCGGTGCTGCCGGTCCTGGTCGACTCCAGCCTGGGTGGGGGGGATGCGTCCGGTGCCCCAGCGCTGCGGGCCTTTCTGGATGCCGCGAGCCGCGAGGTGTCGACCATCACGGCGGTCGCGACGCCGCAAGCTCCCGATCGCACGCTCAACCTGCTCAACCGCTTCCTGTTCACCGAGTCCGCCGAGCTGTTGACGTTGCCCGCCGGTCAGGCCTATTACGCGGCGCGACGCGATCACCGAGGACTGCCCCTCGTCGCCCTGCAAGGGACCGCGCTACCTGCTCCCTATGTCGATAAAGACAAAGACGGTTATGCGGACATAGACCCCAATGGTCGATTTATCGATACAGCAGGCAAAATCATCCCGTTTGTCACACCGTTTGCGAGCATCAGCCTGTATCAAAAAGACCTGGCGGTGGCGCGAGACAGCGCCGGCAGAGCACTTGTTGCGGCAGCAGGTCAGCCGCTCTATGGCTACCAAAACCTCGATGACACGGTGCTGGCGGGTCTTTTGCGCGAGGCTCCGGCGCTGCTCGATGGTCAGCGTGACATTGCGCTGCGACTCGCAGAGGGAGCGGGCTTTCTGCTCGGACCCCGGGCGCTGGCCAAAAAAGACTACACGGGATCAGTTCTCGACTATCAAGGATTCGATAAAACGCAGTCCCCACTGCTCGATATGGTGTATGGATTTTTGCAAATCCTGACCTATGCAGATACCGGCGTGTCGAGCGGCATCGAGCTCAACCGGCTTCTGCGTTCGATCCAACTATTGCTCAATACCCAAGAGTCGATCCTGGCGCGTACGCTCGACGCGACCGCCAAAGCGTTCGACGAGTCGAAGAAGCCCGCATATGCGGCGGCGGTGCTAGACGAAAAATCGACGCTGTATGACGACCTGGCCCCGATCCTCGTCCGGCTGCTGCGCGATCCCGACCTGCTCCGTGACGTGCTGCTATCACTGTCGGACCCGGCGACGGCGGACCTGGGCCAGCTCCTCGGCATCCTAGCGAACGATTCTAGTCAGATGTTTATGAACCAAAACCAGCTCGACACCCGAGGCCAGCCTTCGGATTTGTCGTCTGTGGTGGGCGTGTTCGGCAAGCCGGTGAACCGCAACTTGCCCGACTCGGATGTCGACAAAAATCCCGGCAATGCGCAAAACAACCGCTCGGTATTGCAGCGCGTACTGCACCTGGTTCACGACGCCAACCAAGCGACGTTTTGCAACAAAGACGGCGCGTTTGTGAACATCAAGATCGTCATCGACATCAAGGTCGCGGGACCGGCCAAGCCCTGCGCTCTGTTTCAGCTCGATGACCTGGCGCTGTACTACCTGCTGTCGATTGCGGACGACTCGGTGAAGGCACGCGATCCGTACACCAACTTCATCAACTCGATCACCGACAGTGGGCTCAAGACGCAGACGCAGATCGTCGATGGGCTGGGGCTGCTCGACAACATGGTCGGGATTCCGGGGTTTGGTAAGTACCCGACCCCGGCGATGCTGGCGCGCATGCTGTTTCAGGACAACACCAAGCGGGCTGACTTCTTTAAGACGACGCTCGACTTTGGAGCGTGTACTCCGGCGCGGCAGGGCACGCTGTGCTCGAATCAGAACCTCGAATGGCAGAAATACTACGACGGGGCACTGTTCGGGCTGGAGGCGGTTCACCCTCGCGATGCGGCGGGCAATCCCAAGACCGGCGTCAACTTCTATACGGCGTTCCGACCGATCGTAAACGCCTTCGCCAAGCACGATGAGTGCGTCCAGCGAGCTGCCAACGGATCGTGCACCAAGCTGCGCAACGCCGGACAGATCCTGGTCGACTTGCTATCGGTGCTGCATCGCCACTGGCCAACCGTGCAGTCGAAGTTCTTCGATGCGCCCGGTTATGAACCGCAGCAAAAGCGCAGTGGCGGATCGCGCTACGAGCCGCTGATTGCCAAGCTGTTGTCATCGGGCGATCTGTTCCCCGCCGTTCGTGCGCTCGGGCCCATGCTGGCGACGGTGGTGACGGACGACGGCTCGAACCTGCCGATTTCGACGGTGATTGCGCGACTCAGTCGCTGGCTGCTCGATCCAGAGTCGGCGCGAGTCGGTGGAGCGTTGGTCTATCGCGATGGTCGGACGCAGGCACTGCGCAACGATGGCAAGCCGACCTTTGCGGCGACAGCGGACCCGGTGATCTTGGATGTGATCTCGGGGACTGCGGCAGGCAAGGTGACGCCGTTTGACCTGCTCGCCGATGCCTACAAGACCAAGCGCGCCCGAATGGCCCAAGACCCAGCCCGCGCCGAACAGTGGCAGGCGGCGGTCAGCGCGACAGCCGACCTCTACCTCACCGCACGACCCGGCGCTGCCGGTAGCTACAAGTTTGCGACGCCCCGCCTGCGGCCGATTCTGCTGGCTGGAATTGATCTGCTTCGCGACCGCGTAAGCGCCCACGGTGGCGCGATGGACATTCGGAGCTGGGTCAGTAACTCGCTGTATCCCGATCTGGAAAAGAGCCTGACCGGACCGGTGATGGCGGCATCGATGGACCTGCTGACGCAAGTGGCGGCCACGCCGACCGCAAAGCCGAGGATGTACAAACTGCTGTCCTCGCTGCTCTCTGATCCCGGCGTGGGCAGTCCCGATGCACCTCGCTTCCAAGCGCTGCTCTATTCGGTAGCGGACCTCAGCCAGCTTCTGGCCGATGATGCCGATCTCGTCCCGATTGTGAAGCCGCTCGCCGGACTACTCGACCCGCAGGTGGCCGTGGGTGCGCTTTCGATCCTGCGCCGAGGTCTGCCGACCGATGACAAGCAAATCTTGCTTCAGGTCGGTAAGAACTTGTTTACCCCGGACCCCAGCGGTCGCTATCCAGCGTTTTTTCTGGGCGATGCCATGAGCGAAATCAACCGCAGCGGGGCCGGACAGCCGGGCACGTTGGGCAGCACGTTTGCTGCGGCGGACTATCAAGCGCTGCTATCGACCGTCGGCACCTTCCTGTCCGATGAGCGTCGCGGCGTCCGGCGCATCCTCGACATCGTAAACACCCGTCACGGCGAATAATCCGCCCCGACCTGCCTGTAGCGAAGATCCTCCCTCCGACTCCTTCCGAGCCACCACCGGACCCACCAAGTTCCTGCCGCGATGGGTAGCAGGTACCTGATATAGTGGGCGGATCTGTGGTGTCTGCTTCAGCAGCACCTAGGGCACCTCGGGGGGGGATGATCCGTGAAAGCTACTTATGGGCTAAGTCAGAGCACTGTTTCTGTCGGGGAAGTCAGTCAGATATCACTCGTCGTGCGCTTTGGCGCAGATCACGCCAAAGACAAGGCGGATGCGCCGCCACGCAGGCCGCTCAACCTGAGCTTGGTCCTCGACCGCTCGGGCTCGATGGGTGGGACGCCGCTGCGGCAAGCCCTGAAGTCGGCCAAGGCGCTGGTCGGTGAGCTTACCGAAAAAGACCTGCTGTCGGTGGTGACCTTCGACGACGACATCGACACCCTGGTCGCACCGGCGCTGGTCACCGACAAGCGCGCCATTCAAGCCGCGATCGACAAGGTCCATGCGGGCGGCTGTACCAACCTGTGCGGTGGCTGGGAAGCGGGCGGCAAGCATGTGCAGAAGAACTTCTCGCAGCAGCTTGTGAATCGGGTGCTGCTGCTCACCGATGGGCACGCCAACGTCGGCACGACCGATACCGCCTCGCTGGTCAAGCTGGCGCAAAAGCAGGCCAGTACCGGCGTGGCTACGACGACGCTCGGCTTTGGCACCAACTTTAACGAAGACCTGCTGATCGGCATGGCGCGGGCGGGCGAGGGCAACTACTACTACATCGAGTCGCACGAAGACCTGTCCCAAGTGCTCCAGATCGAGCTAGAGGGCCTGTCTTCCGTATGCGGTCAGAACCTGACGGTGCAGCTCAAGCCGCAGGCCGCTCTCGAACAGTCGACGGTGCTCAATCAGTACCGCACCGAGGCCAAGGGCCGCGAGCTGGTGGTGACGGTCGGTGATGTCTACGCGGTGGAAGACAAGGTGCTGGCGCTCGACCTCCAGGTCAAGCCCAGCGCGGTCGGTCCCTGTCCGCTCGCCACGATCGCGTTTTCGTATCGGGTGCTCGAAGGCGGCGTGACCCGCGAAGTGACCGATCAGATCGTCGTAACGGTGGCTGCGGCCAGCAAAGAGGATGCGGCGGCAGCAGCCCCGGACCTGACGGTACTCGGTGAAGCGCTGCGACAGCGGGCAGCCAAAGCCAAAGATGCAGCGGTCGAGCTGGCCGATAAGGGACAGCACAAAGAGGCGGCGACGCAGCTTCAGCAGGTGGCGGAGTCGATTCGCAACAGCCCGGTCGCCAACCAGTTCGAGTTCACCGAAGAAATCGAGCTGCTCGAGCACTTCGCAGAGCGTCTTGGCAAAAACGGACTCGACTCCGTACTCCGCAAAGAGCTGCGCGATCAGTCGTACCAGGCCGGAACCCGCAGTCGCGGCGACTTGGCCCAGCGTGGCACCGCAGGCGGCTCGTCTTCGGGACTCCCGACCGTGACCAGCGCCGATGGCGGCATCGCCCTCCGCTGCGAAAAGGTCAGCGGCAAGCTGCGCATCCGCGTCACCTCCGACGGCTTTGATCCCGCCAAGAACGTCCAGTTCCCCCGCGCCATTCGCGAAGAAGGGGTGTCCTATCTGGTCGAAAAGGTCGTGCCCAGCGCCGACGGCAGCTACTACCGCGTCCAGGGCAAGATTCAGCGCCTTCTGCGCCCCGGTGAAACCGTGGGTGCTGCCAAAGGAGCCTCGCGCAGCAGCGGAAGCAGCAAGGCCGTCAAGACGCCCAAGACCGCTGCGGACCTGCCGACCTGTACCGAGATCGGCACTGGCGTGCTGGTGCAGTGTGTCAAAGAGGGTGTCAAGCTGCGCGCTCGCGTCGTCTCCGATGGTTTCAATCCCAACTGGAACATCCGCTTCCCGCGCAGCATCCGCGAGCTAGGAATCCTCTACGTCTGTGATCAAGTCGTCGAGGCCTCGACCGGCGGTTCCTACGTCGCCACCGGCGAAGTGAAGCGCCTCATCCAGTAGGAGAGGAAGCCACCTGCGGACATCGCTCCATGTGAAATGGGCATGTGGAGCGCTATCGACCGACGGGAAGTGTCAACGTAGGCATCAGCGAAACCCCCTGGCCAGCCTGCATGTTAAACAGCTCGGTGAGCAGCATGAAGGTGCTCTTGCTCTCCAGGTCGTTGTCGGCAATGTAGTAGTAATGGTCGCGGTAGCGGATCTTCACGTAGGCGGCTTTCGGTTCGTCGCGACGGGTGCGGACGTGAAACAGGCCCCCAAGTAGGTCGCTCCACTGAAAAAGCCGCCCATCGGGATAGTGCGTCTGGGTCACCAGGCCCGACAGGCTGTGAACTTTGGGCACATCGACCGCGTGCGCCAAAAAGAACATGATGCTCCGCACCGAGCGCAGCCGCAGCGGCACCACATCGCGTCCAGTCCTCCGCACATCCTGCGTCAGCACATAACGCAGCCCGTCTTGGGTAAGCCCAAGCTGCTGCCGCACCCGCAGCAACGCCTCAGCATGAGACGCCTGGGCACGCACCTCTAACACCAGGGTCGGCTGATCTTTGTGATGCTCAAACGAGAGGTTCAGGAGATCGGCCTGCTGCAGCAGCCGTAAATCGGCGGCGAGGTGCTGAAACTCCGCAAAGATCGGTGCCTGCGCCGGAGTCGGTCCGGCTGCGGACGGTGCGTTGCGCAGATTGCCCACTCGATCGAGCACCAGCAAAAGCACCCGGGCAATGCTCCAGCCCGAGCGGGTCAGGTGCAAAAGCGACTCCAGGGACAGCGGAGAGATCAGCTTGCGCACAAACGCCTCCCCCGCGAGCGGCGACAGCACCACGGTGGGTGTCTGGCTGTAGGACAGTCCGAGGCTCGGCTTTACCAGGCTGCGCAGCGGATCGGTACTCACCGAAAAGTCGGTGCCAATTCCCGCCGACGCCCCGAGTGTCTGCTGCGAGGTAATGCCACTGACCTCAACAAAGTAGGGATTGTCGCGATAGCGCAGCCGGACCAAGTTGAGCAGGAGCTGCTCGTTTTGCGCCCGCACAATGGCTTCGTTGAAGTCACGCTGCTGAAGGCCGAGCGTCGCAGGGCCAAGCTGCACGCACCCGGAACCGCCCAGCAGCACGGCCAGGACCAGCAAGAATCCCCGACAATCCATGGTGCCCCTTGGTTACTCTCTCATAACCAAGCCATGAGCGAAAAGAGCAAGCCCGATTCATCCTCTCTGTCCCGTCCTCGCTCGCAGGAGCTGTTTGCACGCGCCAAGCAGACCATCCCGGGCGGCGTCAACTCGCCGGTCCGCGCCTTCCGAGGCGTCGGCGGCGATCCGGTGTTCTTTGCCTCCGGGAGCGGCAGCCAGCTCACCGATGTCGACGGCAACCGCTACATCGACTATGTCGGCTCGTGGGGACCGATGATCCTCGGCCACGCGCAGCCGCAGGTCTTGGCCGCCATCACCGCCGCCGCCCAGCAAGGCTTTTCGTTCGGGGCCCCGACCGAGCGCGAGGTGCGCTTCGCCGAGCTTCTCACCAGCCGCATCCCATCGATGGACAAGGTCCGGATGGTGTCGTCGGGCACCGAAGCCACCATGTCGGCGCTGCGCCTTGCCCGAGGGGCCACCGGCCGCTCCAAGATCGTCAAGCACGACGGTGCCTATCACGGCCATGCCGACAGCTTGCTGGTTGCCGCCGGCTCCGGTGCCGCCACGCTCGGTCTGCCCGGAACCGCCGGCGTCACGGACGGGGCCGCCCGCGATACGCTGACCGTGCCATGGAACGACGTGGCCGCGATCGAAGCGGTCTTCCGAGACCACCGCAGCGCCGATGGCACAAGCGAGATCGCCGCCGTCATCATCGAGCCCGTTTGCGGCAACATGGGCTGTGTTCCACCCGCGCCCGGCTATCTGGAGCTGCTCCGCACGCTCACCTTGCAGCACGGCACCATCCTCATCTTTGACGAGGTCATGACAGGCTTCCGCGTTGCCAAAGGTGGGGCCCAAGAGCGCTACGGCATCCGTCCTGATCTCACCTGCCTGGGCAAAATTGTGGGTGGAGGACTCCCTGCCGCAGCGTATGGGGGTCGGGCCGAGATCATGGACAAGATCGCGCCGCTCGGGCCGGTCTATCAGGCCGGAACGCTGTCGGGCAACCCGCTCGCGGTGGCCGCCGGTCAAGCCATGCTGGAACTACTCGACGACGCCAGCATCTACGAGCGCCTGGAGCAGACGAGCACCCGCATCGCCCAGGGACTGCTCGCGCTGTGTCACCAGGCGAACATTCCGGCGGTGGTCAATCAGGTCGGCTCGATGTTCACGCTGTTCTTTACCGGCGAGCCGGTCCGCAACTACGACGATGCCAAGCGCGCCGACACCGGACGCTTTGCTCGCTTTTTCCACGGCATGCTCAATCGTGGCATCTACCTGCCCCCTTCGCAGTTCGAGGCCGCCTTCGTCTCCGCCGCTCACACGGACGAAGACATCACCGCCACCCTCGCCGCCGCCGCCGAAGTCCTCGCGACCCTCTAGCCACGTACCGCTCGGTACTCCCCAAGTACCGCTCGGTACTCCCCAAGTACCGCTCCGCCACTGTGCGAGTACCCCGCGCAACGCTGCGAGTTCCTCTCCGCAACTCTTCAAGTACCCTGCGCAACACCCAGAGTACCGCTCCGCAACGCTTCAAGTACCCCGCGCAACTCTTCAAGTACCCCGCGCAACTCTTCAAGTACCCCGCGCAACACCCAGAGTACCGCTCGGTACTCGCAGAGTCTCTGCGCTGACTGGGAACTGCTGTTTTTGACTTGTGATGGCTGATTGACAGGCTGGTGCAGCGTTGCGAGCATGGCCCGCATCTAACGTCCACTTCAGAAACCCTCACTAGGAGAGTCTGTTCATGCTCGAAACCGCGCAAAAAGCCCCCAGCTTCACCCTCATCGACACGGCCCGGAAGCCGGTGTCGCTGTCTGACTTTGCGGGCAAGACCGTCGTGCTGGTGTTCATCCCGGCGGCCTTCACCGGCGTCTGCACCAAAGAGCTGTGCAGCTTCCGCGACTCGATCGCGGCCTTCAACGATGTCGGCGCCACCGTGCTCGGCATTGACGTCGACGCGCCGTTTACGAACGCCGCCTTCGCCGAAAAGAACGGCCTGAACTTCCCGATCCTGTCCGACTACGACCGCAAGGCCGTCCGCGCCTACGGCATCGCCCACGACGACTTCGCTGGCCTGACTGGCTACACCGCCGCCAAGCGCTCGGTGTTTGTCGTGGATGGCAGCGGCACCATCCGCTATGCCTGGGTCGCCCCGAACCCCGGGGTCGAGCCAAACTACGACGAAGTCAAAGCCGCCGTCGCCGCCCTCGCCTAGCTTGCTCGCAGGGCTTCGCCGATGGCCTGGGCCAGCGTCGCCCGCGTTGTGATCGAACTCAGATCGGCGTCGAGGCGCACCAGCTCTTGCGCCACCTGCCCCCGCACTCCCGTCAGCCACAGCCTCGCCCCAAGCAGCCTGACCGCTTGCGCCGCCTTCACAATCCCGACCGCGAGCTGCGAGTCCATGGTGGTGACGCCGGTGATGTCGAGCATCACGATTCGCGCCCGTCGAGCCACCACGCCGTCCAGCATCACCTCGATCATCCGTCCCACCCGCTCGGCATCGACCGTCCCCAGCAGCGGCAGCAGCACCACGCCATGACCCAGCGGCACCAGCGGAGTCGCCAGCTCGGCAATGTGGCGCTCCTTTTCGCGAATCAGCTCGGCGGCGTGACGATAGGCGGTGATGTTGGTAAAGGTCGCCACCACCTGAACAATCCCACCTGATTCATCGAGCTGAGGCACGGCATTGACCAGCAGCCACACGCGATGGGAGTGCTGGCGAGGCTGAACCCCGATCACCACATCTTGAACGGGCCGCTTGGTCTTGATGGCCTGGGCAACGGGTCGATCCTCTGGCGCGAACGGTCTGCCGTCCTCGGTGAGGATGTTCCAGTTGGGATCGAACGAAGACAGCCCGCGAAGCTGGTTTTCGGACAGCCCGAGCAGCTCCAGCGCCTTGGGGTTGCACAGCAGGATCTCGGTCTTCGGCCCTTGCACGACGATTCCGACATCCAGGCTCTGGATGAGGGCATGGAAGCGACCCTCTGAGCGGATCTCACGCTCCTCTAGCTCGCGAACCCTCGCGGCCAGAGCGACGATCTGCGCGTCACGATAGTCCGTTTGACTCATGCCAAGTCCGCAAGCACCTCGGCCACTTGGATCGGCACCGTCACCATCGCATCGTGACCACTGTCGAGATCCCGAACCGGCCAGCCTTCGGCCACCGCCTTGGCATAAAACGGGGCCAGCGGATCAACGCCAAACAGCCCGACCAGCCCTTGCCGCTGGGTACAGCGAATGTACGAGCGGGGCAAGCGCCGAGCGGCTTCGCTTTCCAGGTGAACCGGCTCATGTAGCGTCGCCAGCGGATGAGGACCACGCCGAGGCGTCATCCACTCGACATCGGCGGGCAGGGACACGCCGACAGCAGACAGCGGCAGCGCCGGAAGCAGCCAATCGGTACCACTCGACATCTGGCTCAGCACATCGGCGGTGCCTTCGGTAAAGGCCCCCGTGGCCGCCTGACCGTGCGCCGGGACGGTGGCGTCCAAGTACACAAGCTGCTTGATGCGATCGGCGGCCTGCTCGGCCACGGCAGTGATGACCACCCCGCCGTAGCTATGACCGACTAGCACTACGTCGTGCAGATCCTCATGGAACAAAAGCGAGGTCACGTCCTTGACGTGTACGGCCAAGCGAATGTCTCGGCTAAGCAAGTGTCCTCGCTCGCCTGCGCCGGTCAGGGTCGGGGTGTAGACCTCATGCCCGGCCTTCTGTAGTTGACGCCGGACCCGCTGCCAGTGCCACCCACCCGTGAACGCGCCATGAACCAGCACAAATGTCGCCATCCCGTGGTCTCCGATCGCAAAGAAGTTAGTACCGGTTATCGAAACAGAGCACGGCAGCCCCTGTCAAACGACGCGGTTTGGACAGATGGTTGGCGACTGGAAATGGACGCGGGCAGGGATGGTGGTGGCTAGACTTCTTCACCGAGTCGCGACGTACACAACTGCTGAAGCTCCCGGTGTTGCACGACCGCGTTCTTCAGCATCTGCCGTCTTTCCTCTGAAGGTGCTTGCGCCAGCCGGAGCCGGAGCAGCGTCACCGCCCGCCGCAACACCACAAGACCTTGCGACTCCTCGCCCAAGGCAAAGTGCGTCTCGGCACGCACCAGCCACACCGCCGCTGCGTACGGCCCGCCGTCATCGAACAGAGACTGCGTGAGCGTGGCCTGCTCGGCCACTTGCGCCGCTTCCTCCAGCTTGTGCAAGCGCAGAAGCGATGAAGCCAAGCAGGCCTGCGAAAACGACAACACCGCAGGCAGCATCTGAAGCACCTCGGTGGCCTCGCGATAGTACCGAACCGCCGCTTCATAGTCCTGGTTGAGAAAGTATCCTGCGGCCAAAAATGACAGGGTCTGGCCTCGCCGTATCTGGTCGTCTTT
>CALLYL010000601.1 GCA_937859535.1 uncultured Myxococcales bacterium | reverse complement strand
CTGGGGAACTCCCGGATGCCGCTGGGGAACTCCCGGATGCCGCTGGGGAACTCCCCATTCGCGTCTGGGACTGACTAAAAGTGGCTCTTGGCAGTTTCGAGGGCGGCTCGGATCTTGGGCGAGCTTTTGATCGGGTCGAGCGCGAAGTCCGGGCGTCGCCGCAGCACCTCGGTGAAGCTGGCGACTGCCAGATCCATCTGCCCCAGCGCCACGTAGCACGCCCCGAGTAACTCATAGATCGCTTGCTGCTGATCGCCTGAGGGCTGCGTCTCGGCAAAGGTCTTGATCAGCGTCATCACCGACTCACTGTACTGCCCTTTTTGATACTGCCCCCTCGCTGCGATGATCCGCGACTCGATCCGGCCGCGATCTTCCCGCACCGGTCGACCATCGTCGCGAGGCACGGCGGCAATCGCCTTGGCCCGCACCGGCGGCGCGGTCGTCTTGAGAGCCTTGGCTTGGGCCAGTGATCCCGCGCCAAGTAAAAGGCATACGATCGCGGCGCGCATTAGCTCCCTTTTGGCAACAGCGGCATCTGGACGTGTAGCACGCGGCTTTCCCCTGGCTGTAAGTCGAGCGCTTGCCGGACCGGCCGAAAGAACGGCCCGCGCAGCTCCACATAGCGACGGCCACTGCGTAGTCGCAGCGGGCGCGCAAACGGGGTCGTCTCGATCAACTGGCCATCGACCAGCACCTCGGCCCACGGATCGACAACCAGGAGCAGTTGTGCAACCTTGGCGTCGGGCGCACCCAGCGGTGCGAGGGGGGACGGCGGCGTCCATAGCGGCAGCGTTCGCAACAGCGCCACCCCAGACAGCATCACCAACAACAGCGCGAGATGAGCGAGTGGTGTCCGCAGACGCTCGGGCACCGAAAATCGAACATGGCGGCCCGCTGCCTGCTGCTGCGGTAGTGGGCCCAACTCTGATGGCGGAAGCAGCCCGCGCTCGACCAAAAAGCGCACGATGCAGGCCTGGCCGCTCTCACCGACATGATCGCTCACGAAGCCTTCGAGCGCGACGAGTAGCTGTTCCGGGGTCCGATAGCGCTCGGCGCGCTTTTTGCGCAGGCAGCGGTCGACGATACGAATGAGCGCCGGGGGAGCCTCGGGACACAGCTTGTGAAGCGGCGGCGGTGACTGGGTGCGAATTTTTTCCGGCAGCGAGTGCAGCGCGTCTTCGGCAAACGGCTTGCGCCCGCCGAGCATCTGGTAGAGCACGATCCCGAGCGAAAACTGGTCCGAGCGCCAATCCAGCCGCTCACCGAGAATCTGCTCGGGGCTCATGTAGCTGGGCGTCCCCAGGGTCGCGCCGGTCGCGGTCAAGTCCCCGGCGTAACGCGGGTCGTCGGCAATGCCAAAATCACCGAGCTTGACGATGCCGCTCTTGCTCAGCAGCACGTTGGCCGGCTTGAGGTCGCGGTGGAGCACCCCCATTGTGTGCAGGTAGGTCAGCGCACGGGCCACCTGTAGCGCGATGCAGGCAGCAACCGTTGGCGGCAGCCGGGGCACCTTTTCCAGCAGGTCATAGAGGTCAATGCCATCGACCAGCTCCATCACGATGAACAGTGCGACCTGCTCCCGATAGAACTCATAGACGTGGATCAGGTTCTCGTGCTGAAGCTGCGCCAGAGTGCGAGCCTCTCGCTCGAAGCGCTCCGCGAACGCCTCGTCCTGCTGCACGGCGGTCTTGAGCGCCTTTACCGCCACAGGACGGCCGAGCGTCTCTTGCACCGCCCGATACAGGACAGCCATCCCGCCCGAGGCGATCTCACCTTCAATGCGACAGGAGCCGACCCGGTCGAGCATGGGGGATCTCTTGGTGCAATTCTGTACGGATCTCTTTGGGGAGTGGCGCGTTCACCTTCACATCGCGCCAAACCGTGATTTCGGATTCCAGGCGCAAGGGTGTTTCTAAGTGCACGTCTCTGGGATACCATATCGAACTCAGACATCCTCTGTGATTTTGAGGAGTTGGGTGCGCGACGAAGCCAACGAATCGCTGATGGTCCGCTTTCGCGATGGCGATCCCCGCGCCTTCGAGCTGCTTTTGCAGCGGCACCAGAAGCAGATTTTCCAGTTCGTGATGCGATCGGTCGGCACGGCGGCTGTCGCTGAAGAGCTGACGCAGGAGACGTTCCTGCGGGTGGTCAAGCAAAAGGACGTCTACGAGCAGCGCGCTCGCTTTACGACCTGGCTGTACACCCTGGCGCGCAACCTGTGCATCGATCACTCGCGTCGGATGCAGCACCGGCGAGCGAAGAGCCTCGATGCGGTGGATGAAGAGGGGCACAGCTTGCTCGAGCGGACTGCCGATCGGGGTCCGATGGTGGACCGGCAGGCCATCGGCGAAGAGCTGAAAGCGCGGATGCGCAAGGCGATCGACGCCCTACCCGAAGAGCAGCGCGAGGTTTTTTTGCTCCGCGAAGAGGCCGATCTGTCGTTCAAAGAGATCGCCGATATCGTTGGCATCTCAGAGAACACGGTGAAGAGCCGGATGCGCTACGCACTGACCAAGCTGCGAGAGCTGCTGGAAGAATATGAAGACATGGCACGGGCACTCTCATGAGCGAGCTGTGTAAATACGACGAACAAGTGCTCGATTATCTGTACGGCGAGCTGGCACCACCCGAGCGGGCTGCCTTTGCCGAACACCTAGCGGGCTGCGCGAGCTGCCGTCGCGAGATTGACTCGCTGTCGGGAGTTCGCAAAAAGACCGCTGAGCTACCCCGCCCCGTGCTGGCCACTGATGCAGCGTCGAAGATGACCGCGCAGCTTATGGAAGCCGCGATTGCCGCAACCAAGCAAAAACCGGCGGTCGTGCCACTCGGTGGCGGCAAGCTGATTTCGTTCCCGAGCGGACGAGTCCGGCGGGTTCTTGTGCATCCGACGACCGCAGCGCTCACGGTGGCGGCGGCGGCGCTGTTTCTGGTGGTGTTCAAGTCCAAAGATCCGATGCCTCCGGTATCGGACTCTCCGGCGGTGCTCACGGCCGCCAAGGCACCTGTGCCAGCCCCAGCCCCCGGCACCGCCACCACCCAAGTCCCGGTCATCGAAACGGTGACGGAGTCCAAGTCCAGCGCCAAAGCGGCATCGCATCCAGGCACCTCGGGCGAGGTCTTGGCCGCACCGGATGCCAAGCCGCAAGCCCCGTTCAAGCCCGACACACTGAAGACCGGATTTTTCGATGGTCGATTCGCCGATAGCACGACCCGGGCTCGCGCCGGCGCGGCTGCGACGGGCATGGCGGCTGAACCCCCGAAGAAGCCGGTCTGGGGACCACCGCCCGCTCCCCCTCCGGCGGCCAAGCC
The DNA here is from genome assembly GCA_937859535.1 of uncultured Myxococcales bacterium. Taxonomy (GTDB): domain Bacteria; phylum Myxococcota_A; class Polyangia; order Palsa-1104; family JAEUJZ01; genus JAEUKA01. The sequence continues at coordinate 3,936 of CALLYL010000601.1, read as the reverse complement.
GAGCCCGATGTCCGAGCTGGCCAAGAACACTCAGCAGGTACCGAGCCAGGGAGCAGCAGCGTATGACGGCCGCTTTTCCCAGCCGCCGCCCGCCGAACAGGCCGCACCACCTGTGACGGTGGCGCAGGTCACGCCGACCCCAGCGGCGGCAGAAGTACCAGCACAGGCACCGGCTGGACGAGCAGCGGTCAGCGCTCGTGACGAGGATGCCGTCCCCAGCGGAATCGTCGCACAAAGCAAAGCCCGGCAGCAGCAGCGGACCATGGACGAGCTAGAGCGTGCCGAGCTGGCGCAAACGGTCGGTCCTGGCGACAGCGGTGGTTATGCACGTCGTCAGGTGGCAACCGACAAAACGGGCAGCATCGGCAGCCTGGCGGCTGGCGGGGGCAGCAGCGCCAAAGAGGTTCCCAGCGAAGAAGAGCCGATGAACAACCTCGGCAAGCAGGCCTCTGTGGCGGACAAGGTCGCCGAAAAAGCCGCCGATCGCGCCAGTCCACTGTCGCTGGTCTACGAACAGATCCGCAGCGGTCGCTGTGTCGAAGCCCGCGATCTGCTCCAAAAGGTGGAGCGCACGCAGCCTGGTACACCGGGACTCGTCGAAGCCAATGCGGCCTGGCAACGGGACTGCGGGGTACGCATGCAGCTTCAAAATGTGCAGGGACAGCAAAACCCGCTGAACTTGCAGCAGAACAACCAGAATCTGCCGCAGCGCATGCCGCTGCCAAGTGCATCTGCCCCGGCCCCACGTATGGAAAAAATGCCGATGGAGTCCCAGCAGTACGGCAATCGCGACCAGATGGACATGCGGCGAGCCATGACCAAGAAAGCACCCGCACCGGTTCAGAAGGCACCCGCCAAGGCCAAGGCCTCCAAAGCCGCCGCTGCCGATACAGCGTTCTAGCTCACGCTAGCCAGCACCGCCTGGGGTAGCCCGAGCTTGTCTTTCAGCTCTCGCTCTTCCCTCGGCGACAATCCGAGCCCGGCATAGTCGGGCAGCTCGCCCCGCAGCAGGGCCTTCACTGCCACAAGCTCCATCCGCGACAGCGAGACACCTTCCAACCGGTAGTCCCGGAACGCTTCCCAGGCCAGCGGCACCCACTTTTCGACGAGGCTGCCAATGATGTCGGCGTAGACCCGGATCTCGTATTGGGCGTGGGCATCCATCCGCAGCGACAGAAAATGGAGCAGGTTGTGCAGATCCACTTTCCAGTACCACTGGGTGTAGTAGTTGAGCGTCAGGTTCATCCGTGCCAGCTCTCGCGCTAGCTGGGGATCACCTGGCCGTCGCGGATTGCCGTCATCGTCTTCGTTTAACAGCTCTTCGTAGTGGTCGTAGCAGCGCTCGGCGTCGGTCGATAAGAGCCGTAGCACCCGCGCCGACTCCTCGGGGGACAGCAGCGATTCACGACCCTGCCGGTTGGATCGAGACTGCTCGGCAAGCTGCTCGGGATGCGGCAGGTAAAACTCGCGATCGAGGATCGAATAGCGCGCCGAGTATTCGTTGACGTTGGCGGTGCGATGGCGAATCCACTGCCTCGCCACAAAGATCGGGAGCTTGACGTGGAGCTTCAGCTCACACATCTCAAGTGGCGTGGTGTGGCGGTGGCGCAGTAGGTAGCGAATCAGACCGCGATCGCTGCTGAGCCGGCTTGTGCCACGCCCGTACGAGACCCGCGCCGCCTGGACAATCGCCGCATCGTCGCCCATGTAGTCGACCACGCGCACAAAACCATGGTCGAGAACCGGGAGTGGTTCATGGAGCACGGCTTCCATCGCAGCAACTGTCGGACGACGGGTGGTAGCGGAATCGGACTGGGCCTCACGGACGGCCTCGACCTGAGCAGGTGATAGCGACATCGCGCATGCGTCGTACTGAAGACCGACCCGCGCTGTCAAGGCGAGCCGGGCAGCTCGATCACAAACTGGGTGCCGTGCGGCCCGGTTTCCACCGTGATCTGACCCTGGTGGTCGCTGATGATCTCGCGCACAAACGGCAGCCCGAGCCCGGTGCCTTGCGCCCGCGTCGTAAAAAACGGCGTCCAGATTTTGGGAAGAGCCTCGTCGGGAATCCCTGGTCCATTGTCTGCGACGACGATGCGCAGCTTGTCCGGCGATGAAGACTCGATCGATAGGGTCACCTGGCCGCTTGGCCGACCAAGACAGGCCTGGACTGCGTTTTGCGCGAGGTTGTCGATCGCTCGCCGAAGCTGCTGCGGGTCGGCAAACACGGACGGGCACGGGCCCACCGCCGTGACCTCGACTTGGACCGAGCCACCGGCAGCCCCGAGCGCGCTCTCTTTGACTTCGTGTAGCAGCGCTCGCAGATCCACCGCCTGCCGTTCGGGCGGAGGCCGCCGGGCATAGAGCAGGAAATCGGCGACCACCTTCTGCAGATGCTGGAGCTCGCGCTCGATGCGACCGACGTAGCCTCTGGCTTGCTCAAGGTCCATCGGGAGGGGACTAGGACCACTTGGCGGCTGTAGCTCCTCTCGAAGCAGACCGGCGAACAGCTCCATACCACCCAGGGGATTGCGAACCTCGTGTGCGATCCCGGCCAGCATCATCTGCATGCGCTCGTCACGAGCCAGTAGTCCCTCTCGCATCGTCTCCAGTGTCTGAGCCAGCACCGCGACCTCATCGTGGCCCGATCGCAGCGCGAGGGGCACTGGTCGATCGAGCACGCCTTTGCCCACCACTTGTGCCCCTTCACTGAGCCTACGCAGCGGCTCGCTCACCCGCCGCCCGAGCAGCACCGCCAACCCGGTGAGGAGCAGCGCCGCAATCGCGCCGATCCCGAGCAGGGTCCGCTGCATGCCAATCAGATCGGCATACAGGGCCGCGCTGCCATCCACTCCGACGGCAAAACGCACCGCTCCCAGCTCACTCGGGATCGGCGCAAAGCCGGACTTGTAAAGCTTACCGTCGTGTCCATGGAACAAGACCGAGGCTGCCGCCCGCGATGGCACCGGACCTGGACCGGCAAATATCTGCGCCAGCTCGCTACGGCTGCCATCGAGTCGATACAGTCTCTCGCCGATCGCTGCGGTTCCGGTGTCCACGCGGGCGGTGTGGTCGAGCGCGAACACATAGATTCGAGCGAGCGCCGCCGTTTCCCGAATGTCGCCCAGTCTGCGCTTGAGGTTGCGATGGGTGCGGCTGTCCTCATCGCCCGGTTGCAGCAGGGCCACACTTTCGTCAGAGATTTGCCGCGCCGTAAGCTGGGCCACCGTCTGGAGCCGCCGTCCCAGCTCGGCTTCAACGGCTCGTGCTGCTGCCTGACGAGTGAGCAGACCGAAGGCGACGAAGGCAATCAGCGAAGGCACAAGCATCGCCAAGATCAGCTTCAACGAAAGAGAAGGCCGTCGCATCATCGGGTTCGGCAGAGCTTACAGCGTCGATGTTTCCGGTTCGATCGGTAGCCAAGGCTTGCCGTGTAGCATCGCGACGATCAGGGACAGGAGCAGCGCCACCACACACAGGCTCGCCAGCACCGTGAAGCTCCGCTCCAGCGGCGTTCTGGCTTCGTCGGAAAGCTTCGGGCGAATCACCAGCAGGAGCAGTGCTGCGCCCATCAGTCCGCCCCCGAGGTGCGCCACCCAGTCGACGTTCGGCCGTAGCGAGGCCATGACGTTGAGTCCCAGGTTGACGAGCGCGGCCTTGCGCAGCGAGGCCACCAGTTCTTGCGGCAGACCCAGATCCCGAAACGCCAGCACCGCCGCCGCACCGAGCAGACCAAACAGGCTTCCCGAGGCCCCAATGCTGACCTGAATGCCGACCAACTCACCCACGGCCGTCCCGAGCAGGGTGCCGGCGAGTCCCGACAAGATGTACAGCACCAGGAAGCGCTGCCAGCCGAGCAGTTTTTCAAGGAACGGCCCAAAGCTGTACAGCACGTAGCTGTTGAGCAAGATATGTATCAACCCGCCGTGGAGCGCT
>CALLYL010000600.1 GCA_937859535.1 uncultured Myxococcales bacterium | reverse complement strand
AGCAGATCAGCGAGCACGGCCTGCGGACCGACCAGATCCAGTTTACCGACGCTGCGATCTCGGAAATCATCGAGCGACACACCCGCGAGGCTGGGGTACGTAACCTCGAGCGAGAGCTGGCATCGGTGATCCGCGGCGTGGCGATGAAAATTGCCGAACAGCCGACCACTCCCGACGCCGAACCCAAGACAGTGGTCGTCGATAAAGTGGATATCTCGGAGTACCTGGGACCGATCAAGTTCTTCCATGACATTGCCGAGCACACCAACTGCCCCGGTGTGGCCACGGGTCTCGCGGTAACTCCCGTTGGTGGAGACATCCTGTTTGTCGAGGCGACGGCCATGCCGGGCAAAGGCAAGCTCCAGCTAACCGGCAAGCTCGGCGACGTCATGAAGGAATCGGCACAGACAGCCCTGTCGTGGGTCCGCGCCCACTCGGCAGAGCTCAACATCGACCCCGGCTTCTTCGAGAACATGGACCTGCACCTGCACGTCCCGCAGGGTGCGATTGCCAAGGATGGTCCGTCGGCCGGAACCGCGATTCTGTCGGCCATTGTCTCGCTGCTCACCGGACGCAAAGTTCGATCCGATGTGGCCATGACCGGTGAAGTGACCCTCCGTGGTGCCGTCCTGCCCGTGGGTGGCATTAAGTCGAAGGTACTGGCCGCCCACCGCGCCGGAATTCGCACCGTGTTTTTGCCCGAGCGCAATGCCAAGGACATCCTCGAGGTGCCGCAGGACGTACGCAACGAGCTGAGCTTCGTCGTCGTCAACAATGTGCGCACGGTGCTCGACAGTGTCCTGGAAACCACGGCGAGCGGTTCGCCGCTGGCTCCGCTGGCCACCGCCGAGGGGAGTGTCACTGCTGGACCGACCGTCTCCGCCATGGCATAGCGGAGGCAATGAAACACTGCCCGGCCCGCTCTTGGCTCACAGTCCTCGTCGCAATTGCGACGAGCGGCTGCCCGGGTCAAAGCCAGACCATCTCGCCCCCCAATCCGCCCCCACCTACCGACGCAGCAGCTAGTCCCGCGAGCTGTCTCCCCGAGCAACACCTCGACCTGGTCGACTACCTGCGACACCAACCGTTTGCAGGTCGCGAAGGAGGTCCGTTCGTGACGGTGACGCGTGGCTCGCCGCGATGGATGGCTGCCTACAACACCGCGCTCGCCTGGGCTTCGGGAGATTGTCCAAGCTTTGCCAACTTTGCCGATCAGATGGGCTACAGGGCGGAACAAATCACTGACACGGTGACCGCCACCCGCCACTGGGTGCTGACCGAGCGAGCGAGTCGCTGGAACGGCCTGTTTGTACTGCGCGCCCCGTCGGAAGTCAGCCGAGCCCGGCCGCTCACGATTACCGCGCCGCATCTTGGCTTCGACTTTGGCGATGACCGAGCCTTGGTGTTGTATCGCGAACTGGGCGCTCTTGGGCTGCTCCAGAACACCGCCCATCGCTGTAACCTCGACACCTGCTCGGGCTGTACGTCGTTTGCGGGTTATGCCTGTGGTGGCTGTTCGCGAGCCTCGGACTCGGCCCACTCCGTCGATCATTTGATGTTTGGGCTGTATTCCGGGCTGGAGGCGATGCAAAAGGTCGTCCGGTTCGAGTATCACGGCTCGTCGTCGCAATCGGCTGTCGCTGGCTGTACGGGCACGGTCAACTTGTCGCAGGGCTCGACTCAGCAACTGACCCCCGAGGTCGACGATCCGCTACCGGCCAGCCGGATGTGGCGCTCGCTCGATCGCACGCTCGGGCCAAAATGCGTCTGTTATCACCAGCGCGAGAGTGGTTGCACCCTGGCTGGCACCGTGTCGGTGTTTGGTCGACTGACCAACGAAGAACCGATGCGCTTTTTTGATCCTTGTGCGACAGCGTCCTCACGAACCTCGGGGCGATTCATCCACCTGGAGGGCAACCACGTCTCGGTCGAGACGATCATCGGCGCTCTATCGGAAGCGGTGCCGCTGCCCATACCGGGAGCCCCGCCCACTCAGGCCGCGACACCCACTTCTCGACAGTAGCGGAGCAGCAGTGGGTCGGCGGGTCCGTGGCTGGGTAGCGCGGGCCAGTGCCGAGCAGAGCGACGCAGACCGGACAAATACGCAAGAGCGACCCAGCCGAGCTTAGCCAGAGCAGACAGCCGAGCCCGCCGATGCAGCGGGTCATAACCTTGCGCCCGCAGCACCCGTCCGATCCGCTGATAGATCCGACTCGCCGAGCGAATCGCCCAGTGCATCCCATCGGGAAGCATCGCAATTCCAACCTCGGCGGCTAGGTAGTGCGCATCCGCCCGGGCGAGTAGCTCGGCGATGACCTTTCGCAGCGCCGGACTGGCAGGCTGTCCTGACGAGGCTTCCTTCAGAACCGCCGCACTCGACAGTCCGTGAACCGCCAACAGCTCGTCGGGCAGATAGACCCGCCCACGCCTGGCATCTTCGCCGACATCCCGCGCAATGTTGGTGAGCTGCATCGCCACACCAAGGTCGGCGGCGCGCAGCATCACCTCGGAATGGCGAGCGTTCGGCAGCTTGTGCCCCATGACGCAGGTCATCATCAAACCGACGGTGGCGGCGACATTGAAACAGTATCCGTAGAGTTCTTCCCAGCTTGCGTAGTGCTGGCCGTGCGCATCTTGCTCCATACCGTCGAGCAGTCGCGACGGCAGCGCCTCGGGCATGTGGGTCCGCGTCACCACCTGAGCAAACGAGCGATCGATGGCATGGGCTGGACCTTCGCCTGGCTCACCACGATAGACCGCCGCGAGTCGCTTGCGCAGACCCGCCACCGCTTGGAGCTGCGCGGCTTCCGTTGGAGCATCAGCGGGCACGGTGCCATCCCCCGGATTGTCGCCATCGACCGCATCATCGGCCTGACGACAAAACGCGTACAGCGCCCACGCCTCGTAGCGCACCTGACGAGGGAAGAGCAGTGACGACAGATAGAAGCTCTTACTGTGATGAGCGATGTGTCGCTGACAGAGCAGAAGATCCTCGGTGGCAAGCTGCGCGGGCGACGTACTCGCGAGCGCCGAGGAAGCGTACGTCGAGTTCGCCATCACCGACCAGCATGTGAGCCTGCAATCGCGGCACCTTGGGGCGCCCCGGGCAGGCGGGGAATCAGTCGATCGACGACCTTAGCAGTCGACAAGACCCCTGGCATTCCGGCCCCGGGATGGGTGCCACCCCCAACGATGTAGAGCCCTTCGACATCCTCGCTTTGGTTGTGGGGACGGAAATAGGCCGACTGGAGCAGCACCGGCTCCACGGAAAATCCCGAGCCATACATCGACGAAAGCTCGTCTCGGAAGGTATTGGG
>CALLYL010000599.1 GCA_937859535.1 uncultured Myxococcales bacterium | reverse complement strand
CAGATAGCCAATCTTCTGCGGTGTGGTGATCGCGACCCCACCGGCCAGCGCGAGGTCACACTGGAAATCGGTCAGACTCTGACAAGCCACCGCTACCGAAACCAAGGAGGTGGAGCAGGCCGTCTGGACGGTCACTGCGGGACCGCGCAGGTTTAGCTTATAGGCGACACGGGTGGTCAGTCCGTCCTTGTCGTTGGCAATGTGAATTCCGTAGTCGCCGACGTTTTCACGTAGCTCCTGGTTCCCGATCAGGTTCTGGATCAGATAGGTATTCCCAGAGACGCTCCCAGCGAATACTCCGACCGACTCTGTCCCGCTTCCTGGGGCATATCCTGCGAGCTCCATGGCCTCCCAGCAGCATTCCAGAAACAACCGATGCTGAGGATCCATGATCTCTGCTTCTCGAGGGCTGTAGCCGAAGAAGCGAGCATCGAAGCGATCGATATCGGGCACGACACCGCGTGCGCGAACGTAGTTGGGATTGTTGACCAGCTTGGGGCTGATCCCGACCTCTAGGAGTTCTTCTGTGGAAAAGAAGGAGATTCCTTCCTTGCCACTCCGGATCATGTCCCAGAACTGATCGACATTGGCTGCGCCTGGGAATCGTCCCGCCATACTGATGATGGCAATTCCTTGTAGCGATTCATTACTCATCGCGCTGCTTCCTCCCCTGTGCTCGCTGGCGCTGGAGCGCGGCTGCTTCTTTGCGAAGACGACCGCGTTCCTGACTGCGAGCAGTGTCCTCGCTCTCCACCTGGGCATTCCCCGTGAGGAATGTCGTTAGTGCTCCGATAGTAGGATACTGGAATAGAGTCAGAAGAGATACCTCTTTTCCGAGCACCTCCCGGAGCCGTGCATGAACCTGTGCCATCTTGAGAGAGTGACCTCCCAAGTCGAAAAAGTTGTCTGCCAGACCGACGCGATCAACGTGCAATATCTCACGCCATACCTGAGATATCTGTTGCTCCAGATCGCTCTTCGGGGCCTGGTACTCCGCCTGCGTGCGTTGCGGCTGTACTTGGCGCTTGGCCAAAGCCTGACGGTCGACCTTTCCGTTCGCGGTCTGTGGCAGCACGGAAAGGGCCACATAGGCGGACGGAATCATGAAGTCCGGCAGCCCGCTCTGGAGCTGACTGCGCAGGGTGCTTGGACTCGCTAGCTCTGTTCCGCTTGGAACGACGTAGGCCACCAGTTCCTTGCTGCCATCGGGCTGACTGGCTGCGACCACCGCCGCATCACGTATGCCCGGACAGAGTCGCAGCGCGGCTTCGATCTCTCCGGGTTCAATGCGGAAGCCTCGGATCTTCACTTGATGATCAATCCGGCTCAAGTACTCGAGTCTTCCATCGGCACGGAAGCGACCCAGATCGCCACTTCTGTACAGTCGAGACGGCGGCTGGCCGGTCCGGGTGGCCACAGGACTTGGGATGAAGCGCTCTGCGGTCAGCTCGGGACGGTTCAGATAGCCGCGTGCGATGGCGACGCCACCAATGCAGATCTCACCCGGAATTCCCACCGGCACCGGCTGAAGGTTGGCATCGAGCAGGTGTATCTCGGAGTTGGCGACTACCGTTCCAATCGGTGGTGGGTCATCGGTCAGCGTACATTCACCCAGTGAGGCGCAGATGGTCGCTTCGGTCGGTCCGTAGGCGTTCCAGATGTGGCGACCGTTTTGTGGGCTGGCCCAGCGCGAAACGAGGGACAGCGGCAGCGCTTCTCCGGCAATGACCAGCGTGGTGAGCTCGGGCAGCGGAGCGACCGGCAGTACCGCCAGCACCGATGGGGTAATGGTCAGCATCGTGATCCGCTGCTCGGACAGCAGGGTTGCCAGCGCCGGTCCTGGCAACAGCTTGTCGCGTGGGGCCAGCACCAGCGTGCCGCCACAGAACAGCGCGTTGAAGACCTCGTACAGCGTCGCATCAAAGCTCAGGCTGGCGAGCTGGAGCACCCGACTGTGTGGGCCGAGCAAAAAGCGCTCGATCTGAGCGGTGATCACGCTGCACAGACCGCGATGTTCGATAAGGACTCCTTTGGGTTGTCCCGTCGATCCGGAGGTATAGATGACGTAGGCCAAGCTGCGGGCCGTGCTTTGGTGTTCGGGCCGTGTGTTCGGCTGCACCTGCCAGCTCTCTTCGTCGAACAGCAGCGTCTTTGTGCGCGGGGTCGGGAGCTTCGCGGACAGCGCAGACTCCGACAGCAGCAGCGCAAGGTTGGCGTCCTTGGCCAGCAGCTCTAGGCGGTCTTTGGGATGGGCCGGATCGAGTATCAGGAAGGCGCCGCCAGCCTTGAGAATCCCGAGCATGGCGATGATCAGCCGAGGCGAGCGTTCCACGCAGACACCGACAATTTCTTCCGGATGAATCCCCTCGGCGAGCAGCGCGTGAGCGACCCGGTTGGCCGCCTCGTCGAGCTGTCGATAGCTCAGCTCTTGGCCTTCGAAGTGCAGGGCGATGTGGTCGGGGGCACGGTCGACCTGGGTCGTGAACAGCTCGTGGATGCACAGACCGTCTGGGAATGGCGCGGTTGGGGCACTCCAGCTCGTCAAGGCAGCTTGTTCTGTGGCGGTCAGAAGCGGTAACTTGGCGACGGACTGGTCGGGATTTTCGGCGATTCCGGCGAGCAGCGTCACGTAATGCCCGGCCATCCTGGCAATCGTCGACGAGTCGAACAGCTCGCTGCGGTAGCCGAAGCGTCCGACCAGGCCGTGGGGAACCTCGACCAGCTCCAGGCTCAGGTCGAACTTGGCAGCGTCTAGCTCGACATCGAGAGAGGTCATTGCCCAGTCAACACCCAGCTCTGGCGTCGCTGGATCGAGGATGAAACCGACCCGAAACAGCGGCGTCTCTCCAGGATGTCGCTCGGGATTGCAGGCCTCGACGACTCGCTCGAACGGAACGTCTTGGTTGTCGAATGCCGACAGCGTCACTTCGCGAACCCGGCGCAGCAGCTCTCGGAAGGACAGAGCGCCGCTCATCTCGGTGCGCAGGACCAGCGTATTTGGGAAAAAGCCGAGCAGCGGTGCCAGCTCCGGTCGCTGACGACCGGCCGTAACGATTCCGACGACGACTTCTTGCTGCTCGATATAGCGATAAAACAGCGCCTTGAGCGCCGTCAGCAGGGTAATAAACAGCGTCGCCCCTTCGCTGTGACCGAGTCGGCGCAGTGTTTGGGTCAGGGCCAGCGGCACGGACACAAGTTCGCGTCCGCCCCGGAACGTAGGGTTCGGTGGGGGGGCGTGGTCCTCGGGAAGCTGTAGCCTGGGCAGCGGCGCGGCGAGCTGTTTTTTCCAGTAGCTAAGCTGTCGTTCGATAAGCTCG
>CALLYL010000598.1 GCA_937859535.1 uncultured Myxococcales bacterium | reverse complement strand
GTTCGTGCGCGCAGGTTGGCAAGGGCGTGCATCTATCGGGCGGAGTGGGACTCGGCGGGGTGCTGGAGCCGCCGTCTGCGACTCCGGTGATCATTGAAGACGGTGCGTTTATCGGCTCGCGCTGCGTGGTGGTCGAAGGCGTCATCGTCGAAAAAGAAGCGGTGCTCGGGGCGGGCGTGGTCCTGACGGCCAGCACCAGCATCGTCGATGTCACCGGCTCTGAGCCGATCCTCACCAAAGGTCGGGTGCCCGCTCGCTCGGTGGTCATTCCGGGCCAGCTCCCGAAGCAGTTTCCGGCGGGTACCTATCACGTACCGTGCGCCCTGATCATTGGTCGGCGCAGCGCTTCGACCGATCAGAAGACCTCGCTGAGCGACGCGCTCCGTACTTTCCAAGTGCCGGTGTGATGATGAAGCAGGCTATCCCCACGGACGATGAGCTGACGCGCTGGCTGGCCGAAGAGACGCTGGCGCTGTGTGCCATTGCCTCGGTCACTGGCGATGAGGCGGCGATTACCGACCACTTGCGGGCGCGGGTCGCGCAGCTTGCACCGCACGCCGAGCAGGTTCGGGTAGGCAATGCGCTGCTGGTCCGCTGCGGACGACTCGGCGCAACCCGGATCGGACTGTTTGGACACTCGGACACGGTGCCACCGAACGTCGCGCAGCCCCAGCACATCGACTGGGCGGGCGGGCGGATCTACGGGCTCGGTTCGAGCGACATGAAGTCGGGGCTGGCGGTGATGCTGCGCCTGATTGCCGATTCCGCCGAGCTGCCGGTCGAGCTGGTCTGTGTGTTTTACGATCGCGAAGAAGGCCCGGTGCACCTAAGCGGCATGGTCCCGCTGTGCGAGCAGCAGGGTGAACTGCTAAAGACGTTGGCGGCGGCGATCTGCTTGGAACCGACCGACAACCGCGTCGAGGCAGGCTGCTCTGGGAGCCTGCAAGCGCAGGTCTTTGCCAAAGGGAAGCGGGCCCACAGTGCGCGGCCCTGGCTTGGGGAAAACGCCATCTATGCGGTGACGCCGCTCATCACCAAGTTGGCGAACTTTCAGCGGCGAGCGGTGGTGCAGCAGGGGCTGACGTTTTACGAGGTGATGTCGGCGACGCAGATCCTGACCGACAACGCCCGCAACGTGATTCCCGACCAGGTGATGGTGAACGTCAACTATCGCTTCTGTCCCGGCAAGAGCCTCGCCACCGCCGAATCCGAGCTGCGCGAGTTCATCGGACCGGACTACACCCTACAGATCGTGGATGCGTCGCCCTCTGGCACCGTCAGCACCGATCACCCCGTGCTGGCCCGCTGGATCGCAGCCTGCGGCATGCCGGTCACCGCCAAGCAGGCATGGACGGATGTGGCGCGACTCACCGGACTTGGGATCGCGGCGGTCAACTGCGGACCCGGAGATCCCGAGCAGGCTCACAAGGTCGGCGAGTGGTGCACGCTCGCGGGCCCTCTTCGCAACTACCACTTGCTACGACGGCTGCTGTCATGAACCGCCTGGTTGAAACGATTCCCCCCTCAGCAATCCGAGCCTTAAATGATCGCAAGCGACCGGATGCCATCGATCTGGGCATGGGTCAGCCGCTGCTGCGGCCCGAGATGGCACCGCTCGAAGCGGCGCTGGCTTGGGTGCGTGAAAACGGCTGCCCGTACTCTCCGAACACGGGCTTTGCGGAGCTGCGCACTGCGATTGCCCAGCACTTTGCCTATCCTGGGCTCGGCTCGCCGGACTCGGTGTGCATCACGATTGGCTCGCAGGAAGCGCTGTACCTGCCGATCAAGTCGCTGATTGATCCCCAGCAGCACGAAGCGGTGGTGGTGACGCCGACGTTTCCGGCTTACCAAAAGCTCTGTTACATCGAGGGTGTCACCGTCCGTGAAGTGGCGCTTTCTCCCAAGACTGGCTTTGCGCCCGATGCGAAAGCGGTGCTGCGAGCGGTCCATGAGCGGACCCGCCTGGTCGCGCTGGCCTCGCCCTGCAATCCCACCGGACGGGTGTGGCCCGAGTCCGAGCTGCGTACGCTCAGCGAAGGCCTGCTCGAACTCCCGAACCCGCCGTTTCTGCTGTCGGACGAGGTCTACGCCGATCTGTACTATACGGACCAGCGACCGCCGTCCCCGGCCCGCTACTATCCACATACGATTGTCGCGTCGTCTCTTTCGAAAAGCTGTGCGCTGACCGGGCTGCGGCTCGGCTGGATCATGGCCCCGCTACACGCTGCGCAGGTGATGTGGAAAGCCCATCAATTCGTGGTTTCGTGTGCCGATACGATCGCGCAGCGAGCGGCGATTGAGATCTTTCGTCATCCCGAAATCCTCCGGCAGCATCGTCCCCACTATCAGGCCCAGCGGGAGATTTTGCTCTCTGCGCTGGCCGAGGAAGGACTGGCGGCGATCGAGCCCGAGGGGTCGTTCTACTGCTTGATTCGTTTGCCGGAGCTGTGGGCGCATCGCTCGATGGAGGCTGCGCTCAAGGTGATGGAAGATGAAAACGTGGTGACGATTCCGAGCAGCATCTTTGGCGTGGAAGGCTTTCTGCGGGTGACGTTTGTGGCCAGCCCCGAAAAACTCCGCGAGGGAATCCGTCGCATCCGCCGCGCCCTCAGCGCCAGGACTACTTGAGATCCTCACCGCTGACAAAGCGACCGATGAGGACTTTCAGGTCCACCACCGTCTCTCGCGGGAACTGCTTGATGAGAGCCTGCTTGGCCAGGGCATCGGTGGCGGCGGCGGTTCCGAGTAGCTCAATCAGTGCACTGCGAGCACGCGGATCAGACTCTGTGGCAAGACGAGTCGCAGCAATCGCAATCGTCTCTGCGCTCGCAGCCTGACGGTCCTCATGAAGACGCTCGACCAACGCGCTGGCAATCGCGGCACGCACCCGCCCGGCTTCCTCTTTGCCCAGCCAGTCACGGAGCTGCGGCTCCATCGTGGTGCGCTCCATGCGGCGATAGGCATCGGCGGCGCTCGCCCGGACTGGCTCTGATGCATCCTGGCTGTACTTGCTGAGCGTATCGACCAGCGACTTGTCCCCGGCATTGCCAATCGCAGCCAAGACGGTACGGACCTCTTCGGGATTCTGGGCCGTCTGCAAGTGACTCCGAAACTCACCACGCGCCAGCTCTGCCACGTCCGGCTGCCTTTCGAGCGTGCGATGACTGAGCGCGCCCAGCGCCAGCAGTGCCGAACGAGACACCTGCACATCCTCTGCAGAGCCCTGTTGCCGAGCCTGATCAACCAAGGTCTTGGCCGTTCCAACCGAGGGTCGAGGAATGTCTTGCAGCGCCGCAGCAGCCCGCATTCGGTTCTCTGTCTTCATGCCACGATCAGCCATCGCGGTGCCCAGGGCTTTCTCTGCCGCCAGCGTTCCGGTTCGCTCCAGCGCCAAAAACAACAAGGAATGCAGCTTGGGATCGATCGCACCGGAGCGAATCTGCTCCAGGAGTACGGCCATCGCTTCCGGATGTACGCTCAAGTAGCTGGCGAGCCGCTGCGCCGAACGGAACGCGCCATCTTTGCTCTGTCCGATTCCGTTTTTGAAATCGACCAGCACACCATCGAGCGTTTGCCCGGCCAAGGCTGGGTCGGGAGGTGGCGGCAGCGCAGACGTGGAGAGGGGTGCCTCCGCAAAGTCCTTGCGGAACTTCGACGCATCCACCGCAGCCAAACTCACGGGCGGATTCCCTTCTTCAGTACGAGCCACGCTCAGCATGGTCGTTACCTGACTCAGTGTCTTCTCACCAATGGAGATCCTCAGCTCGGCTTGCTCGGAAAGCGCCCGCAGCCACTTGCCGTGTTCGTCCAGGATGGCGGTCGCCTGCGAAGACAGAACCTCGGCTCTGGGAGTTCCTCCCAAACGAGATCCCATCTCTGGCATGCGCATCGAGACATAGCGATTGCGCTGCTTGCCCACTTGAATAGGGCTCACGTCGCCTTTGGAGAGGGTGTAGCTCGCATCATAGGAGCCCAGCAAATCACTTTGCCGATGTACCCAGTTCCACTGTGGACGCGAGGAAAAGACAAACTCTGTAGAACGAAGCAGACCCTCTAGTTGTCGTCGAGTCTGCGCTTCCGTTCCGGGAAGGAAAGAGACATCGTGAAAGCGACAGTCCTTCCCGATCGTGAACACAAACGGGTCCGTAAGCGGTGCCGCAGCGGCTGGATCGGAATCGCTGGCCCCACCAGACATACGGACCTCTTGCAGAGAACCCGCCACCACCCATCCCGCGCCGCGTGTTTCGATGACCTTCCACCACATGACGGCATCGAGCACAAGTCCTCCGTGTCCGGCAGCTCCGCCGCTTGCGCTGCTGCTGGTATGCAGCTTGTAGCCAAGCGAGTCGCCTACCGCCAACTTGCAACCGAGGCGCGCCGGCAGAGCAGAGGCCGAAGAGGAAGCTGGGACCGGTCGCCGCATCAACTGGTAGGCGGACACAGCACCGATCGCCAAGGTCATCACAGCAGCGTATTTCCAGCGAGTCATGGCAGTTCTCCTTCGCGGACTTTTCTACGTACTAGCGTTCGGACTGACCTACCTACTGGATCGTAATCGACGAACCAGTGCGCGCCAGCAGCGACTGTGTGGTCGAGTACCCATCGAAGCTAAACAGCGTATACGAAGCAGCGGTGTCGTAGGAAAATCCGCAGAAGTATTTGATCTTCACACCCCAGATCTTCTTCGTGCACCACTTGGTCTCTAGCTCTTCGATCACCAGATCCACGCTGCCATCCAGGGTCGAGATTCGCAGGAAGGCGGTGATGTCAAACGAGATGGTGATCTTGACCGGACTTGTGCTGTTGACGGTGAAGTTTAGCGTCGCAGTCACTCCGTCGCCTTCGGTGCTGTTGACGCCGAGCAGCGTGATGGAACCGGACAGAGAGACTTTGTACAGCGTGACGTTCAGACTCGCCGTCACGGACAGCGAAGAGGTCAAGTACGGACGAACATTGGCCGATACCTTCGACGTCGTGCCAGCGCTGGCAGAGAGCACCAAATCCACACCCGCCTCCGCCTTAAAGCAGCCTTCGAGCTCCACGCTGACAATCACAAATCCGTAGGAATACGTGATGCAGCTCGACTTCGAGTAGGACAAATCCTTGGTGTAGGAGACGCTGGCAGAGGCGCTGGTTCCATCGGAAAGCAGCGACACTCCAAAGATCTTCAGCCCGTAGTCGAGATCGGCCTTCGCAGTGGAGATCACCGCCTGACCATTTCCCCAACCATCGAACAGAGTGAAGTCCCCAAAGAAGCTGTTGATCGTCCCTTTGACATCGTTGCTGCTGTACGCACCAGTGGTGTCAAAGGTGTTGGTGAACGTTCCTGCGAGCACCATCTGAAGGCTGCTCGAAGAACCCCACGAACCACTGTAGGTATTGGATTCACTCTGGGATGATGCGGAAGAGGAGTCATGATTGCCGGCCACCATGTTGATGGTGAACTCTTGGCAGTTGTTGCCGGTACCAAACGCCCCTGCATACTGCGGATCGCCGTTCTCTAGGAATGCCACGCGTGCGCAACCACGAATCTTGTAGCTGGTCACACCCGCCCACGCACCACCAGGAGAGGTCAAGGTACGGAAGTCTGTGGTCGGATGCAGTCGCGCCTCCACTTCCAGTTTCTCGCCAGGTTTGAGGGTCGATATGGATCCGGTGCGACCCTCTGGATTGACGGAGAGAGGCTTGCGACCGATCGCGTTTGTATCGGGTACCGCAATGATGTCGTAGTCGAAGTTGATCGCGCTCGGCAGCGTCGACGCACCAGCGGTTCGACGATCCCGACCGAAGACTGTCACCACCGAATTCACGGTCACAAGAGGTCGCGGTGCCTCACTTCCGGTTGGCTTGAGGTTCGGTGCCGCAGTGCTGGGATTCAGCACCGCAACCGATGAAGTCGGCTTCGCAGAGACCAGCGCAACATCCAGACCAGGAGGCGGCTTCACAGTGACATCAATGACGCATCCCGTGCGCAGCGTTCCGGTCATGGGATCGGTGGTCTGGCAGCCCATGCCCAGCGGAGTGGTCGCCTCTTTGGCATTGAACACCAGGTACTTGTTTTCTTCGGTGGATACTTCTTCGACACCATCGACCAATACAAAGAAATTGTAGTTGCGCTGGCTGTCTGTTCCCAAACACTCTGGAGGCAGGATTCCGTCAAACTCCGCCCAGGTGAGGGTGCCATCC
Source organism: uncultured Myxococcales bacterium (assembly GCA_937859535.1). Taxonomy (GTDB): domain Bacteria; phylum Myxococcota_A; class Polyangia; order Palsa-1104; family JAEUJZ01; genus JAEUKA01. The sequence goes on along the minus strand of CALLYL010000598.1, from coordinate 2,799 downwards.
CCAGTCAACTTAACCTTGGTTCCGCCTACCGTACAGCTCCGCAGTGCCGCCAGTTCCGCATCGGTGGCCGACGCGCCGCTCGCGGGTTTTTCCATCAGTCCGAGCGTCACCTGGATGCTGTTGGTGTTGCCGGTCCCTTTGAGTCCTACCTTCGCATGCAGTGGGAAGTTCACAAAGGCCGCTTTGGTGACCGCCTTGTCCACTTCGAGACGAGCCACCTGAATGGCGAGCGCTCCGCCGAAGCAGCCGTTATTGGTTGGATCGTAGGTCTGTCCGGCTGGGCACTGACAACTGTATGTCGTGGCACCGCTCGCGATCGCGCAGCTTGCGCCACTTGGGCAAGCCACCGGAGCACTCCCAAACTCGCAGATATACTGAGCGGTTCCGGTTCCACACGCTCGGTCATTCCACGCTCCGTCCGTTCGCAGTGACACGCAGTTTTCCTGGTTGTCTTCCGCCGCGCTTGGATAGTCGTTGGGCTCACCACTTCCCCAATTGAAATAGGAAGGCGTCACTCCGTTGACGGTGACAAAGCCCGCATCCGGAGTTGCCTGAGAGGAGTTCTGGTAGATACCAATCTGGGCGGCGGAGCCACTCGCGAGAGTCTTTAGCGAATCGTTGACACTACTACTGATCGGAACCGCCAAGCGTCCCCCCATTGCCTCGCAGTCCGACTTCGCAGCGAGCCAGGTCTTACCGCTAGTATAGCGATAGTACACGGTGTCGCTGACCGTTGTTTGACTCGCCGGAGTCGGAGCGCAGAGGTTCGAGCCATTGCTCGGTGGCTCCGCAGAAATAAGTGGTGGTGAGGTGTCGTACTCCCCCATTCCTTTGTCGCAGGCGGCAATCACGCTAATGGCGGCGAAAAGCCCGGTCTTCACAATAGCCAGGCTACGTCTGGTTCGGTTCATGGCTCCCTCCGTGCACGATGTGTGCAGCCTGGTAAGACCCGCCACCTCCAAGCTTGGGCAAGCTCCGCGAAAGAAAAACCAAGCAGACAATCCCTTGACGGCTCATGAGCGGTCGGGCTACGCACGCAGCTTGCTCTTCCTTCTTACAACAGGACTCTTCCAATGTTCCGACAGCTAATGTCCCTGCCGCTTTGGTCGTCGCTTGGTCTGCTCCTTCTTCACGGCTGCTCGGGTGAAGATGGGCTGCCCAGCTTCGACGTTGCGGATCGCCTCCCCGGTGTACGCGCACCACGCACCGCCGCCTGCGATGACATGGATCAAACTCGCTGCCTGCTGCCCTTCCCTTCGAGTACGTTCACCGTCAAAGACGCCTCTACCAAGACTGGCGTGCGGGTTCACGTAGAGACGGACTCACTCGCGGTGGTTGATGATCCAGCGCCGCTTCGTCGCGCTGACGGATTTTCCCGCGTGACGCCGGTGGTCACCGCATTTGTGGCCAGCATTCCTCCTATCCCCACCGCCGCTCGGGGCGACGGACCCCTTCGACTGATTCTTGCACAACCAGGAGCAGAGGGATTCGGCGCTCTGGTTCCGCTGCGCTTCGATGTCCAGCAGGCCCAGGGCGAACAAGGACGCACCGAGTCGTTTGTGTTCGCCTATCCACTCCGTCCGCTGGCTGCTGCATCAGACTACGTGGCGGTGGTACTCGATGATCTGCCAGTCATAGACGGACCCAAGCGGACTCCCTCTGCACAAGCGCTGGTGGCGCTGGGCATCACTACCCCCATGACGCTTGCCGAAGCAGAGCTGGCCGCCTATCACGCGCCGACTCGCGCTGCACTACGTGCCGCAGGAATCGATCCACACCGTGTCTTGCGAGTCTGGGACTTCACCACCCGTTCCGAGCAAGACGCCCATCAGACACTGGCCGGGATGCGCAGCGGAGTCCTTGCTGCCGTCAAAGCCGGACAAGTCAGCGTACGGATTGATGAAGTCACGGTTTCGACCAAGGCATCGATCGCAGCCACGGTGATTGGTCATCTGGAAGGACTTCCCAAGTACATTGAGTCCACGCCCGGCAGCTCTCTGTCTTTCGATAAGTCAGGACTCCCGATTGCAACCGGAACGCGAACAGCCCCGTTCCGAGTCGTGATTCCGGTTGGCACTGGCAACTATCGTTTCATCATGTTCGGACATGGCACTGGTGGTGCGTACACAGACTCGACCTTTGACACCGAGATCGCGGGCGCGGGTGCAGCCAAAGTCGGAATTCAGTTTGATGGCTGGACCGATACCGAGGTGCTGCAAACCCTGGCCGGCATCCTCAAGATCGTGAAGGGCTCCCACTACGCCACCGCGATGCTAATGCAAGCGCAGGCAGATGCGGCAGCCATCCAAGCGATGCTGCCCGGTGCGATTGGTGATGTCCTGTCGGCACCGATGGTCGCGGGAAAGCCAAACCCCGCCGCTGGACGACGACCGATTGCAGATCAAGCGCTCTGGGCAGGTGGATCGCTCGGCGGCATCATGGGCCTGGTCGCAGTCTGTGCGGACCCAGCGCTCCGTTACGCGGTACTCAACGTACCAGGGGCAGCCTGGACCCACTACATTCCGAAGTCGCTGTTGTTTGACATGCTCGCACCGCTGCTTGACTCTACCTACCGAGGTACCATCAACGCACTTCATGCACTGGCGATGACGCAGGGTATCTGGGATGAAGTCGATGGAGCAGCGTGGTCCAGTGCACTCTCCGGACGCAACGCCGCCTTTCTCATCCAAGAGAGCATCGGCGATCCAGTGGTTCCCAATCCCGGCAGTGAGATGGTCGCCGTGGTCACCGCAGCCAAACAAGTAGGAGCCGAGCTGGTCCCGATCGCCGCCAAGATTC
>CALLYL010000597.1 GCA_937859535.1 uncultured Myxococcales bacterium | reverse complement strand
ACAGAGCCCGGTGAGCCAAGTGCCGATCCGCCCATTGCTCAGCGGTGAACGTTTTGGTGATACCCGGACGAGGCAGGGCTTGCACTACGGCCAGGGCCGCAACAGACAGGGTCGCCATCACGACGGGCAGCGCACCCACCACGGTGTCGCCCAAACCCGACAGCCACGCTTTGTAGAGCGGTTGAAAAAACGCTGGACCCGCGAGTCCCGCTGCAAAAAATAGGCTCCGGCGGGTGCGTAGCCGGGGTACCGCCAGGAGCAGCACCATCGGTACGAGAAGAAACCACAGATAGAACGCTCCGTAGAGCGGCATCACGGTTGCAAAATCGACCGGCTGGAAGTGATCGTACTGCCAAGACAGCAGCGCTGCTGCCGACAGAGCTTCCGCGCAGATCACCAGCAGGGTCACGGTTTGTCGAAGCACGGTCGTGACGACGAGTAGGTTGTAGCCAAGTAGCACGAGCAGCGCCAAACCGGGCCGTTGGCTGAGCCCAGAGTCCATCAGCGCGAGTACGGCACCAATCATCCCCACGAACGTAGCGATGCCCGCAGCCAGCTCGCTGTCCCAGGTCATCTCTTCGCGGGTTCCAAGCCCTAGGCTTTCCAGCTTGGGCATCGTTGCTGGACCACGCTGGGCTCGAATCGCGGCTCGAAGCTGCATGGCAGCAGCAAACAGCATGGGAACCGCCAAATCGCGCAAGACTTGGGAAGCGGGTCTGACCTGGATCAGCGCACCATCGGGTCCAAGGACGCCCAGCAGCCAGGCCCACAGCAAAAGGGCCGTCACAAGCGTCAGCACCGGCTGGACAAACGGTAGACCTCCGGTGCGAGAACGTTCGCCATAGAGCAAAAATAATGAGGCCAGCAGGGTCACCAGCACCCACGGTGGCTCAGCCAGACCCTTGCTAATCAGGATCGCTGCGACTCCGAGCACTCCGACCAGTGACAGCATGGCCGCGAGTTCGTGCAGCGTGCCTCGAACCTGGGACTGCGAAGTGGCTTCAAGCGGTCGCTCAACAAACGGGGCCAGCCGAGGAACGAGGTTCCCCAGCAGCGCAGGAACCAGGAGCAGTAGCGCGGTTTGCCACTGTAGTTCTTGCGTCAGAAACTCGTTGGACCACTGAACTACGGCCAGGCTGAGCAGCACCGCACCGCCCATCAATCGGAGTGCCCGACCCTCGCGAACGCCGCCTACGACCAGCCAAAGGTACGAGGCAACGACCCAGCCGTAGAGCAGCAGATGGCACCCTCCAAAATCGGCAGCAATGACCATCAAGCTGGCGAGTAGAGGCCATAGGGCTGCACCTGCAGCGGTGAGGTGCGCACTTTCGGGCACGGGCTCTTTTCGACGTCGCAGACGGAAAATCAATGGGAGCAGGCCGAATGCCAGCGCGAACAGCAGCGACACGCCGGTCAGGATGGGCAGGTAATGCGGCTGCCATGACGTGGTCGCCCACACCATCTGCGTCAAGCAGGTGCCGAACAGGCTCGGCCACAACAGCAGCGGCCATCGCTCGACGGCGAGCACGAACAAGCCAAGGTTCATGCACAGCACCAGCGCAAACAAGAGCGGCCAGCGCGCTGCGTAGCTGGGCTCAGCCGCCAGGACGACCGCAAAGACAAACGGCCACAGTGCCGCAAAAGTCGCGTTCCACAGCAGTGCCTTGTGTTTCTCGGGATCGAATCGCTTGGTCAGCAGCGGCACCGTGATGTAGAGCAGTGCAAACAGCGTCGATGTCACCACCAAGATCGGTAGCTTGTGCGGAGAGAGATGGGTGATCGCCCAGCCGGTCTGAATCAACAGCGTGCCAGCCAGACTCAGCGAGAGTAGCTTGTGCCACCGACGCTGCACAGCGACCCACAGGAATCCCAGGTTGAGCAGCAATATGTAGGCGAACAGACCAATCGGGCGGTCTTGGCCCGTGGAAAGCGCCAGTGGGGTCGCAAAGCCACCGAGGAGTCCCAGGACCGCGATGTAGATCGAGCCATAGCGCAGCGACAGCAGTGCCGCAGTGGCTGTCGTCACGAGCATCAGTCCAAACGTGGGTGCGATCGAAAGTAGATCGTAGAGCGAATGTGCGGCAACGAACGCTGAGTAAAGGATGGCAATGCCCGCTCCGCAGGCGGCATTGGCGGTTACGTCATAGCGTGGGCGGAGGAAAAACTCCGAGCCGACCAGGGCGGTTAGGGCGAGCAGGATCAGTAGGATGACCCGGAGTTGTGGGCCAATCAGTCCGTTTTCGATCGAGTATTTCGCGAACAGTGTTCCAGCGACTGCCAGCGCAATGCCGCCGAGCCATGCTGCACCACGTACGCCAAGGAGTTGCTCCCAATCGAAGCTCGGGCCGATGGGGACCGCTGAAGGCGGAGCATCGATGGGCGGAGGCGTACGAACGGGCACATCGGTCGACACAACGCTGTGCGCAAGCGGCGGAGACGTCGTTGCTGCGGGTGCCTCCGGATCGCGACCGGTCGCGACATGATGGTCGTCGCGTGGCGACACGGTCTCCGAATCAGTGGGTGCCAGAATCCCGGAGACGGCCACCGTGTGCGGTGGCTCAGTTTCGGCGAGTCCCGCAGCGGTGGCGGCGGCGAACGTGGCATCGGCGAGCGCTCGCGGGTCATCATCCGTCTGCGGTGGTGTGTTGATTGGGCTGGGCACCACCGGGACCAGGCTTGGCGGTGGAACTGGTTCAGGCGCTGGATTATTCGACTGATGTGGTCGCGACTGAGCGACCGGGGGAGGGACGGTGGAGTCGACGGCTTTGGCGCTGACCGTGTGGATTGGTTCCGCGTTGATTGCTTCCTGAACATCTTCTAGACGTCTCTGAAGCTGAGAGTGTGCGCGGAGCAGTTCAAGAACTTGGTTCCGCACTCGTTCGGCATCCGAACTGGAGCGGGCGGTTTGGCTGATGCTGGTGTCTTCGGCTTGTTTGAGCCTTCGTGCCAGCGCGTCAATCTGCTGCTCCTGTTGGACGGTGCGAGTGACCAGCCAAATGATGACGCCAATCGCCGGGAGTAACAGCCATTCCATGGTAAGGGTCCGGCTACTTTACCACACGGAGAGGGCTCACATTATGGGCGTCACCGGACAAGGGTCCGCACGGTTCCATTTTGGGAGCCGATAAACACGAGGCTGGCTTCGTGACAAAACAGGCCGGTCTCGACCACTCCCAGGAGCAGCTTCAGCGAGCGATGTAATTCGATGGCGGAGCCGCCCGGCGCTAGTGAAGCATCGACGATGAGGTGGCCAGAGTCGGTGCGGAAGGGCTCGGTGCCCGCTGTTCGCACGACAGCATTCGACACCATTGGATGCGACACGATGCGCTGGAGGGTATGGCGGGCACCGAAGGAGACAATTTCAATTGGCAGGGCTCGTTTGTCTCCAATGCGGGCAACGACTTTGTCTTCATCGGCGATCACAACCATGCGCCGTGATGCCTGCGCCACCAGCTTTTCGAAGAGGAGCGCACCGCCACCTCCTTTGATGAGCTGAAGTTGTGCATCCACCTCGTCCGTTCCATCAATCGTCAGATCGATCGGTGGACGCCCTCCAGCCTCGGTTGGTGGCGCGATGTCGTCCAACTCAAACAGAGGCAGGCCAAGCTCACGGGCGAGGACGGCGGAACGGCTGGACGTGGCGACACAGCGCAGCCCAGAGAGCTGACGAGCGGCAATGGCACGAATGGCATGGGCCGCAGTATCCCCGGTGCCAAGTCCCAAGGTCATTCCGGATTCAACGAGAGCGACCGCAGCTTCGGCCGCAGCTCGACGGGCAATCGTCTGTGGAGACAGCGTATCAAGCGACATCGGTGGGCACCATAGCGCAGCTTGTGTCGGCAGTTAAGCGCTCAATGTCACCGCTTGTCTGCGTCTGTGAGGGCGGCTCTCATTCTGGACGGTTGGGCAGTGTCGCAACGAGCCTAGCTGTCGCGGTATGATTCCACTTGAGTGTCTTTGCCTTGCATCGCGCTCTGAGGGGGGCTTTGCCGCTCAGCGCGACACCAGCGGGCGCTCAGGAGTGCGTGCATGGTGTTTCGCTCGAGTTCACTGGGATCGCGAGGCAGAGGCTGCTGGCTGCTGTGGCTGATGCTCGTCTTTTCCCTGGTTACCGGGACGACCAGTTGCGGTAGTGAATCGTCTGTCCTCGTCACGGTCATTGGGATTGATGCGGGTACGAGTCAACTGCTGGTCGAGACTCGGCTCGATGGTGAGGTGGTTCAAGAGAAGCAGCATTTTCCCGTCGCACCAGCTTACTTCTACTTGTCTCTCCCCAGAGGCAGCAGAGGTCAGGTCGCGGTGGTGGTCGACGCGCAGGACGGCGATGGCTGTAGTCGAGCGAGAGGCCGTGGTTTGGTCGAAATGACCGCCTCCGGCCAGGTTTCGATCGATGTATTTCTGGTCACCCAGCCCCATGTGACCTGTGCGCTGAAGATTACGCTGCCCGAGCACCGGATGAGCCGAGTTGCATCCATGGATGGCACGGTTAGCTGTCTTGGCTCATGCCAGACATCGGTACGCAAAGGAACAGCGCTGACGTTGCATGTCGATGCAGCCGAGGGTGAGCACCTGCTTGGCTTCCGTACGCCGTGTGTCGGCACTGCACCATGTTCGTTGGTGGTCCAGAAGCCGGTAGACGTCGAGGTGGAGGTGGTGTCGGCGCAGGTTTGTTCACCGGATAAGATCTGTTGGGATCGTCCTCGTTCACAGGGACAGACGCTGCGTGGACTGTGGGCCGCGACGCCAAGCGACGTCTGGGCGATTGGTGAGCACGGCTCACTTCTGCACTTTGATGGTCAGAGCTGGGCGGGTCTGCCCGCTCCCGTGCGGCTGCCACTCTCTGCGGTGTGGGGGAACTCGGCGAATCAAGTCTGGGCAGTCGGAGCGGCGGGGTCGGTGTTTGCGTTTGACGGTCAGAAGTGGAGCCAGCAAACGACGGACACGCAAGAGTGGCTGCATGGCATTTGGGGCAGCGGAATCAGCGACATCTATGCCGTCGGAGAGAACGGCGCGATGATCCATTTTGACGGCAAAGCTTGGACCACCGTGTCGATTGCCACAACGATGGCGTTTTCCACGATTTGGGGAACTAGCGCTGATGATATCTGGGCGCTCGGGTACGGCAGCGATGCCTGGCACTATGATGGACGGACGTGGAGTCCAGTGGCGTTAAGCAGCAGCGTGCTGGTCAGCTCCGTCTGGGGTGCCTCCGCCAACGATCAGTGGGCCGTTGGCTATGACTATGGCAGCAAGAGCGGGGTGATTCTGCACGGCGATGGACGAACCTGGTCTCGCTACTTTATGACCGGAGGGCCTCGTCTCTACTCAGTCTTCGGCAACAGCGATGGCGACGTATTCGCGGTGGGGGAACAGGGTCTGCTGCTGCGGCTGGTGGTGGGCCGCTGGGAAAATCTACCACGGGTCACGACGAGTTCACTCTACGCGGTGGGCGCGCTTGGTGTGCGACAGGGCTTGGCCGTGGGAGCTGGCGGTATCACCCTTCGCTGGGATGGCACGGCCTGGAAGACCGTGAGTGAGGGCGAGTCGACCCACATTCTTTCCATGGCCACCATTGGTAGCGATGAGCAGTGGCTGGTCGGTGAATCGGGTCTGGTCTTGCGTGGGAGCGGAGGACGGTTTCAACGGGTCGCGAGCACGTCGCTCGATGCGCTGCGGGGGATTTGGGCGCGCACTGGTGATGACGTCTGGATCGTCGGTGACTTTGGCACCATCTTGCACTTTAGTAACCAGCGCATGGACCTGATTCCATCAGGGACTCGCGTCGATCTGCTTGGGGTGTATGGCTTTGGCGAACAAGACGTCTGGTTCGTGGGTCGAGGCGGCATGCTGCTTCACTACGATGGTCAAGGGCTGTCGCAGGTGGACACCGGTCTGTCGATGGCGTTGATGGCGGTGGGGGGCTCGTCGAGCACCGACGTATGGGCTGTCGGTGAGCAGGGCGTGATGTTGCACAAAGTCAATGGTGAGTGGCGGCGCAGCTATTCTCGGACCGGAGACACGTTGCGAGCCGTCTATGCGGCCTCTCCATCCGAGGTGCGGATCGTGGGCGATAACGGAGTGATCATTCGTTACAACGGCAGCGCTTATGAGTACGACTTCGTCGGTGACGAAAAGCACCCGATTACGCTGCTCGGGGTCTGGGGTTCACCAAACGGTGAGCTGATCACCGTTGGACAGGGCGGGGCGATGTTTCGCTTCGATGGCAAAACCTGGCCGTCGCTCGACAGCGGTACTTCAAATCCACTGACGGTCGTTCGCCGAGACGACAGCGGACGGTTCTGGTTTGCTGGTCATGGCGGTACGATTCTCCATCGCAACGTCCAATAACAAGATCGAGCCTTGTCCGTTACAAACGGTCTTCGGCTTCGAAATCAGCGGCATACAGGCTGACGTCAACGCCTTGATCGACGAGCGGCTGACGGTTGCGATAGCGGGTTACTTTGGCGCTCGACAGGATGAAAGCGCGGATGACCTGTTCACGGTGGACGGTGCGGGTAGCCTCGGCGAGGTATTCAGCGTTCTTGGCAACCCGCCAGCGGGCAATGGCCCGGAACAGCGAAGGCACACTCTTGAGCAGCGCCTTGAGCAGTTCTTCCGCTTCCGGTCGCCAGGTCATTTCTTTCGGCAACTCGGGAACCTGATCGTATTCGTCCTCGGTGAGTGGTCGCCAAATCAGCAGCGTATGCCCCTCGGGATCGTGTACTGCTGCTAGCAATTCCTGCTCGGCCGTGCGGAGTGGCTCGTATTGAACGCGACCGCCAAACTCCTTCAGCTCTGCAACTGCCGCTTCGACGTTTTCCACCTGGAGCCTTACGGTGACCGGGTGCTCGACGCGACGCACCTTTGATAGCCGAAGCACACAGGTATGGACATCGATGTCGAGCCAGCCCTCGCCGCGTGCCTTGACCTGGAAGCCGAGTTGTTCCTTCCACCACCGCTCAGCTCGTTCCAGGTTCTGGACGGGGACATCGATGTGACTCAGTCCAAAGACGATCATGTGTGGTGCCTCTCTATTCAGCGGGGAGTGCCGAGGGGGGCGTTTTTGTGGGCGCGCACCAGGTGTGTGAAATAACTGACAGCGCTGCGAGAGTCGCGACGAAGCTTCCATCTCAGCTCGCGACAGTCTCCGATGGCATACGAAGCCGACAGCCCACGGCCTGTGGTTAGGAGTTCGTGGAGCGTGATGGCTGGATCAGAACCATTCAGGCGACCGTTTTCGGCAACGATTCCGGACTGCCAAGAAAACGGCGAGGAGATCAGCAGTTCGCCACCTGGAACACAGAGCGCGTCTACAACGGACAAGTGCTCCGGTGCGGATCGCAGTGCATCCAGGACATTGAGTGAGACCACACGCTGGAAGCTGTCTGGAGCCAGTGGCGGATCGAGTGCATCACCACAGATGAGCTGTACCGAGGTCGAACTAACCGCTGGAGCATGAATGCTCGCGGGAGCGTAGTGCCGTCCACTTACGCGCCGAGCGTAGCGAACTGTCTCACCACGCAAGAGCCAGCGAGCGTAGAGCAGGGCCGCAAAGTTCATTTCGACGCCGACGGTTAGCTCGGCACCGTGAGAGAGCGAATAGAGACCGCGACCAACGCCGCAGCCCAGTTCAATGGCCCGTTCCACGGTGGCGATTTTGCGGGCATCGATTGCTTGCCACAGCGTGGTGCCACCGCAGCCTGGCTCCGGACCATCTGGTGCCGGGATTGCGTAGTCCCCAAAGTGGGCATCGATATAGATCGATAGATAGTCGAGCATTCGTGGCAGCGCGGCGTCATCGGGACCGTCGAGTGCCATCGTTGCGAGCGTCTCCGGCTCATTGAAACAGCTCAGAGCCAGCAGTTGGCTTGCCGCAAAGCGGGTCAGATCCGTGAGCACGACCGGGATGCCGTGGAGAATCGGATAGCGGCGGGCGCACTTGGGATTATCGCAGACCAAAATTCCCTCTTCGATGTCCTCTGGAGAACCCTCGTCCTCGCCACCGGTTGACCGCAACACCTGGGCGACCGAGAGCGTGAACAGCTCTCGACCTCGCTCTGAGAGGTGTCGACAGACCGGACAGATGAGCGGCAGCAGAGCTGGCAGGTCAGCGCGCATTTTTCTTCCGAGCGATCGGCATGGGATGCATGTCAAGCCAGGTAGTGATCCTCGGCAGGATGTTGCCGGGACGGTTTCCGTAGGCGTCGTATTCCTTGGCCGCCGCTTGGGCCAGCTCGATGGCCTGCTTCTGCTGATCGGGGCCACCGATCGCCCACAGCGTCTGTGCCATCGCAAACTGGGTACGGCCCAGCGCGGGCCGTTCAGCGCGACGGGTGTCGAGTGGCTGGGTTTCACGGAAATTGAGCGCCCGTTCTAGATACGGGCGAGCGGCCGCAGACTGCCCTAGCTGAAGCAGCACTTCGCCGGCACTGGTCAGACTGTAGGCAAGCATCTCTTCTCGACGGTCGCCACGCTGCTGTTCTCGCAGGTGCATCGATTGTTCATGCAACGTGAGTGCTGCCGCGAGGTCTCCCTTTTGCGCCTTTACTTCGCCAAGGAAGTACAGCGCTTCGGTGAGCCGTTCGACGTCAGCCTTGGCATCGGTGGCGCGACGAATGTCGACCGCACGCTGGGCATGTCGCTCGGCATCATCGAGCTTGGTCATCGCCATCAGCGTTCGCACAAGTTGAATGTGATAGTCGCTCACCCGAATGTTGTTCTCCCCGAGCGACTTTTCTTGAATCGACAGCGCCCGCTGAAAATAGGACAGCGACTCCTCGTATCGGAGCTGATCACGGGCGACAATTCCCAGCCCGCGCAGCGTGGACACCAGGTTCGGGTGCAGGTTGCCAAGCTGCTGGGTTTCGATCCGCAGCGCCTGGTTATAGAGCTCGATCGCTTGGGCCAGCCGGTCGGATCGGCGGTAGACGTGTGCCAGGACGTTGATGACCTCCGCGACCTCTGGACTCTCGCGACCGAATAGTTTTTCACGAAGCCCGAGCGCTTTTTGGCACTGCTCGACGGCCCGTTCATAGTGGTTTTCCTGCGAGGCGACCATGCAGTTGGCCAGATACAGTCGGGCCCGCAACGGCTCGGGATCACTGATCTCTTCGAGCATGGCTTCGGCGATCTGCGACCAGACCTCGGCCTTGCGGAACTGTTTGATGCGAAAGCCGGTCGTTT
>CALLYL010000596.1 GCA_937859535.1 uncultured Myxococcales bacterium | reverse complement strand
CCGTTGATCACCGACCAGTTGAGGTGCTTGAGCACTCCGGCCAAGTAATCCGGCTTCTTGGTACCGTAATCGAGGAAGTACGCGTGCTCCCACGCATCGATTGCGGCCAGGATCCACTGGTTTGCCTGAAGTCCAATGTGGTGCTCGCCCTGCACCTGACTGTTCCGAACCTTGCGGAAGTTGTAGTCATAGGTCACAAGACACCAGCCGTGACCGGAGCCAACGATGCCCTTCACGTCGGCAACCCAGGCGTCCCACGTCCCGAAGCTCGACTCGATGGCCTTCTTGAACTCGTCCGATGGACTTTGACCCGCCGCGCCGAGCCCCTGGAAATACAGTTCGTGCAGGATGGTACCGTTATAGGCCACCGGCTCACGACGACGAAGCTCCGAATACTCGCTGAAGGAGTAGTTCGCAGTCGTCGGATCAGCTTTCGCCAGCCGCTCCTCGATCTCGTTAAGCTTTTTCACGTAGCCCTGGTAGAGCGTAAAGTGCGCCTTGAGCTGGTTTTCCGACAGAAAACCGGCGCACTCGGCAATGAGCTGATCATAGTTCTTGGGGGTATGGGCCATGTGGATCGTTCCTCCCTGCTTGCGATGGTGGATCTTCGGCTTCGTTAGATGCCATAAGTTAGCAAGCTGCGGCCAATAATTTTGGCAGCGACGGACTTGCGAGCGCGCTTCCGAACGTGCCAAGGTGCCCGGTGCATGAATCTGGCTCGCCACATTCGCATCACCGCCGACGACTTCGGTTGGACGCCTGCCCACAATCGCGCCGTCGAAAAAGCTGTTCAGGCGGGCACGCTTACCCATGCTTCGCTGATGTGCAACGGCGACGCGGTCGAGGACGCAGTCGCCGTCGCCAACCGCAATCCGCAACTCGGCGTGGGCATACACCTTACGCTTTGCGAAGGTGAACCACTCACGGCAAAACCGCCGTTGCGAGGGTTGGTCCGTCCACAAGGCGACTTTCACGACAGTCTTCAACCTCTCGTCGCAAGCTACCTCCGGCGAACACTGCCGCTATCGGCAATCGCCGAGGAGTGGCGTCGACAGATCGAGCGAGCGTTAGCGTTTGGTCTGAAACCAAGCCACCTCGATGGACATAAGCACGTTCACTTGCTGCCGCCGCTCCTCGATCTGACTTGTGCGCTTGGCCGCGAGTACCGCATTCCTTTCGTTCGCTCGCCCTACGAAGCCCCATCGCTGCAGATCGTCAGACGGTTCCCTGGTTGGCTGGTACTTTCCTGCCTGGCTGTGCGAGCCAAGTCGGTGATTCGCCGCCATGGACTCGCTACGGCAGATCACTTCGTCGGATTCTCGACGAGCGGTGGCATGACCGAAGCAAAGTTGCTGGCTGCTGTGTCCTCCGTTCAACCTGGAACCACCGAAATCATGGTGCATCCGGCAGAGCAAACGGCGGAGCTGGATCCGCTAGCGGCTCGATATCCGTGGGCGAAGACCTATCGATTTGCCGCCGAGTTGGCCGCGCTGTGCAGCCCTCGGGTCGCGGCGGCGATACAAAGCATTTCCACTTCGTCCTCTCACTCGCTGCACTGACCCGGAAAGGACCGCGCATGAAGACATGGCTTGGACTCTCGACGCTATTGGTGACCACGCTAAGCCTGGGCTGCTACAGCAAATCAGCGCTTCCCAAGGCCGAGACCGCCGATGACGCCCCGACTTGGTATCGAGACATTAAGCCAATCGTCGCCCAGCGCTGCGCGGGCTGCCACACCGCCCAAGGCATCGGACCCTTCACGCTGTCGTCGTACGAGCAGGCCCAAAGCAAGGCCGCCGCGCTTGCTGACTCGGTCCAGAGCCGACGCATGCCACCATGGATGCCGAGCGCAGACTGCCAGCAGTTTTCCCCCGATCGTCGTCTGTCGCAGCATGAGATCGACCAGTTTGTAACGTGGGCCAAAAACGGCGCGCCGCTGGGCAACCCGGCCGACGACAAGGCCGTGCCGCCTCAGAAGGTTTCTCTCGATAATCCATCCGCGACACTCGACTGGGGCACTGCCTATACGCCAAACAGTGCCAAGAACGACGACTATCACTGCTTCCTCATCGACCCGAAGCTTCAGAAAGACCAAGACCTGATTGCGTACGAGTTTGCGCCCGATCAGCGTCACGAGGTCCACCACGCGCTCATCTTTTCGGCCCCGCTCAGCGATGCGCAGGCCAAGGACGATGCGACGCCGGGACTCGGTTGGCCGTGCAGTGGTAGCTCCGACGTCAAGTCCGCTGAGTTGGTCGCGACCTGGGTTCCTGGCGAAACGTATACCGAGTTCCCAACTGGCACGGGCATTCGCCTCGGAGCAGGTCGCGCACTCGTTGCTCAGCTCCACTACAACACCAGGCATGGCGTCGCTCCGGATCTGAGCAAGCTCAAGCTGCGCTATGCCGAACGCCCGGTCCCGAACCGCGCCTCGATCCTGCCGATCGCCAACACCAGCTTCGTCATCAAGCCCAAAGAACAAGGTGCCACCGCCGTGGCGAGTTCGGGGCCGCTACCGCTATCGCTCAAGGTCTGGGGCGTGTTTCCGCACATGCACGAGATGGGACGCACGGGCAAGGTGGTCGCAGGGAACAACTGCCTCATCGAAATCCCGCAGTGGCAATTTCACTGGCAGCAGATGTACTTCTACAAAGACGACGGTCTGACGATTCCCAAAGGCACCGATGTGAAATACACGTGCACCTGGGACAATCCCACCGACCGCACGGTCCGCTTCGGCGAAGGCACCGAAGACGAGATGTGCATCGCGTTTTTCTACACGACGCTTTACTAGAGGCAACCGCAACGATGACCGTGGAGCGCTCGATGCTCTCTTGGCAACAGGCACGAGAACTGATCCTCAACCTGAGCACCCCGCTCGGCAGCGAAGTGGTCGAGCTGTCCAAGTCGCTCGACCGAGTGCTGGTGTCCGATATCACGGCAATGCGAATGCTGCCGCCGTGGGATAACTCGGCGATGGACGGCTACGCGGTCCGTGTGTCCGATTGCAACGAGGATGAGCCGCTGTCTGTCGGTGGAACCATCGCTGCCGGTCATCCCGCAGGACAACCGCTGCCACAGAGGACCGCGCTCCGAATCATGACGGGTGCCCCAATACCCGACGGGGCAGATGCCGTGATCATGCGCGAGGAGGCCACAGAGCAAGACGGCCATGTCCGGTTTGTCAAGCAGCCACGCCTCGGTCAACACATCCGACATGCGGGAGAGGATGTTCGAGTCGGAAACACCGTGCTCGCCGCCGGTTCACGCCTCGGACCGGGAGAGCTGGGACTTTTAGCGGCCTTGGGACGGCTGCTGGTTGGGGTGCATCGCCGACCGCAGGTGGCAATCGTTTCGACTGGAGATGAGCTGGTCACTGCCGACGAACAGCCGCAGAGTGGACAGATCGTCAACAGCAACGCCCATTGCCTGTTGGCTCTCGTCGAGCGCAGCGGTGGAGTGGGACGGATCTTGCCCATTGCCCGCGATAGCAAAGACGACCTGATGCGCTGCCTTGGCGAAGCCTTCGCCGCCGACGTCGTCATCTCTTCGGGTGGCGTCTCCGTCGGTGACTTTGACTTCGTAAAGGAGGTCTTCGCCCAGCTCGGGGCCAAAGAGCGATTCTTCCGCGTCGCCATGAAACCGGGAAAGCCTCTGGTCTTTTCCACCATCGAGCATCGCGGTCGCCAGACGCTCGTTTTCGGACTGCCCGGAAATCCTGCCTCTTCGCTGGTAAGTTTCGAACTCTTTGTCTTTCCCGCGCTGCGTCGACTCCTCGGCCTTGCAGCGACAGAGGCGGCACATCCCATCGCGTTGGTTCGTCTGTCCGAACCCATCCGTCCCGACCGAGAGCGGACCCACTTTACCCGGGCACTGGTCACTCGCTCAGCAACGAGCCCGTTTGAGCTATGGGCCCGACCGCTCACCCAGCAAGGCTCAGGCATGTTGCGCTCTCTTGTCGGGATGAACGCCCTCATCGAGGTACCACCTGGTGAGGCAACCCTCCCAATTGGCAGCGAGCTTTGCGCCAGTCTACTGACCGCCATCTGAGGACACGCCATGCAAAATACGCGCACCCGCCGTCCACTGCTGAGCTTCACCATCGCGGCCATGTTCGCCTGCCACCACCCTGCGCCACCGACGGCTGCGAACGCACCGCCAGCATCGAGCGTCTCGTCAGACTCGAGTCCGCAGAAGCTTCTCGATTGCTGTCGGCAGTGCCTGCAAGCGAGCGCACGCGATCCAGCCGGTCTTGATCTATCGCTGCGCGCCTGTACCCACTATCGCGGTTCCTGGCGTGGCGAAACCGGCCTTGATGCCGAATGCACCTCCACGTTGCAAGACGCAAAATGGACGACAAGAGGCTGTCGCGAGCTGGTCGAAAGAACCCAGCCCTGACTGAGTACGAACCGAACTGAGAGTGGTGAGGTCAACCGGCGGAAGAGGAGAAGCGGATGCTGGCGGGGGAAACCGACGCCAGCGAGGGTAGACCGTGACCGGCTCCGACTAGAAGTCGCTGCCGAAGTCGTCGCCCATTCCGCCCATTCCGCCCATTCCGCCCATTCCGCCCATTCCACCCATTCCGCCCATTCCACCGCCACCACCGGCTGGTGCTTTCTCTTTCTTTTTGGGCTTCTCGGCGATCAGCGTCTCGGTGGTGAGCATCAGGCCGGCAACCGAAGCAGCGTTCTGAAGCGCGGTACGCACGACCTTGGTCGGATCGATAACACCAGCCTCGACGAGGTCTTCGTACTTGTCGGTCGCGGCGTTGTAGCCAAACGAGCCCTGGCCGTTCTTGACCTTGTCGACAACAACAGTGCCTTCAACACCGCCGTTCTGGGCGATCCAGCGAAGTGGCTCCTCGATCGCACGACGGATGATCGAAACACCGTACTGACGATCACCGCTCAGCTTGAGCGCGACAAGCTTGGGCAGAGTCCGAATCAACGCAACACCACCACCTGGAACGATGCCCTCTTCGACGGCTGCCCGAGTTGCATGAAGCGCATCCTCGACACGCGCCTTCTTCTCTTTCATCTCCGTCTCAGTGGCTGCACCGACCTTGATCACCGCAACGCCACCGACGAGCTTCGCAAGCCGCTCTTGCAGCTTCTCACGATCGTAATCGCTGGTCGTATCGGCAGCCTGCGCCCGGATCTGCTTGACGCGGGCGTCAATGTCCACCTTCTTGCCAGCGCCATCGACAATCGTAGTGTTGTCCTTGTCCACCTTGACGCGCTTGGCCCGGCCGAGATCCTTGAGGGTCAGGTTCTCGAGCTTGAGGCCGAGATCCTCAGTAATTGCGTGGCCGCGGGTCAGGATCGCCAAATCTTTGAGCATTTCCTTGCGACGGTCACCAAAGCAGGG
>CALLYL010000595.1 GCA_937859535.1 uncultured Myxococcales bacterium | reverse complement strand
GCATCGGAGTCGCCGCGCTGTACGTGTAAAGGAGTGCGCCCTTTCCATCGCTACGACAGTGTTCACGGAGTGCCGCAAACGTGGTGGGAGTCCACAGCGACGCATTGTGCTGCGGTGAAAACGGATCAAAGAAAATCAGATCGACCTGATCGGGAGCCAGCGGCAGACATGACTGGAAATCGCCGCGATGTAAGATCCAGCGGACGTTAGGCTTGGACCACTCGCCGTGGGCCATGAGTGCCAGCGCAGCGTCGTGAAATGGGGTCAAAAAGGGAAAGCCTTCGGGGTCTGAAAGCGCCAGTCGAAGGGGGGCCAGATCGATCTCAAAGCTATGGATTTCGATGGAGCCCACAGTCGACTGCTCCGCGCAGGTCAGGGCCGCCACCGCGTTGGTGGCTGCGCCGAGTCCGACATCAAAGATCCGGATGGCCTGATTCCCGGACTGCTGAAGGCGTGCGGCAAGCTGCGGCTGCTCGACATACAGACGATTGGCTTCCAGCCATGGTCCCCCGGCCGGGTGCATGACTTCGCCATGTCCGGTGTGACGCACAGCGCGGCTCCCACCACGCAACGTAACCAGCTCGAAGTCGCCATCGCGCATCAGCTCTGTCCCTTTTCGGTGCGGGCCAGAACGGGGGACAGCTCGCGATACAGGGCATCAAACGTGCCGCTGTGAATCGCTTGTCGCATGCGGCTCATCAGGACTTGGTAGTGCGTGACGTTGTGGATGGCGAGGAGTCGCGCTCCCAGTGCATGGGAGCCTCGCAGCAAATGATGCAGATAGCCACGGCTGTAGCGGGTACAGGTAAAACACGAGCAGGTCGGATCGAGCGGTCTTTCGTCGACCTGGAATACGGATCGGGTGGTGCGTAGGAGTCCTTGGAAGGTGTACGCATAGCCCTGCTGCGCCATCTTGGTTGGCAAGATACAGTCGAACATATCGACTCCTCGGCGAACACAGTCGAGCAGATCGTTTGGTGTTCCCACTCCCATCAGATAGCGCGGCTTGTTTTCCGGAAGGAGTCGTGTCGATAGCTCGCAAATCTCGTTGCGGATCTCGCGACCTTCACCAACTGCGAGCCCGCCGACGGCAAATCCCTCGAATGGGAGTTCGGTGAGGAACTTCGCACTTTCCTGCCGCAGCGCCGGGAAGATTCCCCCTTGCACGATGCCAAACAGCGCTTGGCCGGTTGGCACGGCATCGCGTGCAGACAGACTCCGTACCGCCCAGCGGTGGGTGCGCTCCATCGCTTCACGGGTGCCCACTTCATCGGTGGTGGAGTCGATACAGACATCGAGCACCATCATGATGTCCGAGCCGATGTTCTGCTGCATCGAGATGCTGATCTCTGGACTGAGGAGCTGCCGGCTGTTGTCATGAAAGCTGCGAAATAACGCGCCCTGCTCGGTGATTTGACGCTGATCAGGCAATGAGAAAATCTGAAAGCCACCCGAGTCCGTCAGCACCAGCCCATCCCACTGCATCATCGAGTGGATGCCTTTGAGCCTGCGGAATACCTCCGCACCGGGCCTTAGCATCAGGTGATAGGTGTTGGAAAGCAGGATTCGAGCCCCGGTTTCCCAGACCTCCGAAGAGTGCATGCCTCGAATTTCGGCATGAGTGGCCACCGGCATAAACACCGGAGTCTGCACGACCCCGCGACGGGTGTGCAAAAAACCGGCACGCGCTCCGGTCGGGTCAGTCACTTCGAGTTCAAAACGTACAGGCATGGGAATGCGTCGAGTACCACGAACAGTACGGCGGACGGAATCAGGAAGTAACAAGTCTGCGCTGGAACGGACTGCTCGGGGTGACACTACTCGATCGGGCGACGTGATTCCGCGATGAAGGCATCGATGGCCTTCCATTTGTCAGCCAGGAACTGACGCTGGGCGAGGGGGTCTATGGGCAGGCTGGCAAAAGGAATGTGTTCGAGTCGGACGCGGACCTTCTGACCGATGAGCTGACCTTGCAGCATCTCGGTGAGCGAGCCAGCCGGCTCGAGTCCGGAGTGTCCGATGAGCAGCAGATCGGCACCACGATTCTGTTCCAACAGGCGCAGGGGTCCGCGCTGAAGGGGAGGCAGGGTGTGTTGCAAGGACTCTGCCAGCGCGAGAGCATCCGCTGGACCGCTTTCACGAAGTCGCTTCAGGATTCGCTGACGCTTTCCTACTGTAAACCGTGTACCTTCCGGATAGATCACCAGCGCATCTTGAGGCTTCAGATCTGTAGCGAGCTGCTCGACGCCGCGAAGGTCTTGTTCGGTCTCCTTTCCTCCCCGGGCCACGAAGTAATTGCGCAGTCTCTGCCCTACGATATCCAGACACGGATCGAGCAGCAGTTCGCGCTTCAAGACGTAGCGAACGCGGTAACCGAGTGGTGCCAGAATCAAGACCGGAAGCACGGTATCAGCGGTGCTGCTGTGGCGAACAAATACCAGCAGCGGTGGGGCATCCGAGTGATTGGGAGGCCTGGTGCCTTCGATGTGTGTGGTCATGGAAAACAGTCGCTCTCCGGCGCGATACAGACCGGCGGTCCACAGCGTCTGCGCCAGTCGATTGCCCTGCTCGAACCACTTTGCATCGCGCAAAAAGAGGTTCATCAGCCACAGCAGCGTCACACCGCAGAGGGCCAGAGACTCTAGGCACAGAACGGTCACAAAAAACAGTAACCCTCTGGTGAAGACGAGCCGCCAGCGAAGCAAATCACCGATCAGGGTGACGACCAGCAGAAGCGGCAGCGCGCAGACAATCAGTAGGGTGCTAAAAAAGACCAGCGGAATCGTGACAAATCGCCGACTCCAGCGATGGGTTAAGCTCTCGTTGGGAACCGATTGTGGCGCGTCAGGTGACTGCGATGAAGCGGGCGATCCAGAATCAGCGGCCATGCTTCTTATGATGCGAGAGATTGCGTGCAAGCAGCAAAACAAGCGCAAGCGGAAAGCTCGGATTGAGTCCACGACGCAGACTGGCGGAAGCTCCGATGAGTCGGTGTCGTTTCCGTTGCCGAGCAAGCCCTCGCCATGGTACTAGCCGAAGAGACATGGACGACGCGGTGCTGATTGTGGGTGGTGGGCTTACGGGGCTCTCGACGGCTCTTCATCTACCGGCGTCGGTGCAGTGGCGGCTTTACGAAAAAGATACCCGTCCCGGTGGCCACGCTCGCACGGAGTGTCGAGATGGGTTTTACTTCGATAAGACCGGGCACTGGCTGCACCTGCGCGATCCAGGGATCATGTCGCTCGTCGGTGAGCTGTTTCCCGATGACCGGCCTGGCCATGCGCTGACCAAAGTAGCTCGCAAGGCGCGGATCTTTTCGAGTGGGGCGCTGACCCGATATCCGTTTCAGGCGAACCTATTTGGCTTGCCTCCGTCGGTCATCAGCGAGTGTCTGCTCGGCTTTATCGATTCACACAGCGATCCTCGCTCACAGCAGCCCGCGCAGAACTTTGCCGATTTTTGCGAAAAGCGCTTTGGCAAAGGGATCTCGCGGCACTTCATGCTGCCGTATAACCGCAAGCTGTGGGGCGTCGATCCGTCGGAGATTACCGCAGAATGGTGCTCGCGGTTTGTACCGATTCCCAAGCTGGCCGACGTCGTGCGTGGTGCCGTCGGTGATACGCCACCAGAGCTTGGCTATAACGCGCACTTTTTGTATCCCCGCGAAGGTGGGATCGAGACGCTGGTCCATCGCATCGTCGAGCGGCTACCGCAGGATCGACTGCATCGCGGGGCCGCGCTGGAACAGCTCGAACTGGCGACCCACACTGCGACGATCGGGGGCGAGCGGCACCAGTTTTCGGCGATGGTGGCGACGCTGCCCTTGCCCGAGCTGTGTCGGCGGATCATCGATCTGCCCGAATCGCTGCGCCCTTGGGTGGATCGGCTGCGCTGCACGCCGGTTCGGTACCTCAACGTGGCGACCAAGGTTCCGCCGCGCTCGGACTATCACTGGCTGTACGTTCCCGAGGAGAAATATCCGTTCTACCGGGTCGGGGTGTATTCAAACGCGGTCCCCTCGATGGCACCGGCGGGCTGCGGTTCGTTCTACGTTGAACTGTCGGATCGTGGGCCGATTGATGTCGACCGACTCGTGCCCGAGGTGCTGGATGCGCTCGTCGCTGCGGGAATCTTGAACAGCAAGGACGATATGCTGTTTGCCGACCTGCGCGAGATCGAATACGCCTACGTGGTTTTCGACGACAATTATTATCCGGCGCTCGCGGCCCTGGTGCCGTTCTTGGAAAGCCACGGCATCTATCCGCGTGGGCGCTACGGCTCTTGGACCTATAACTCGATGGAGGACTGTCTGATGCTCGGTCGCGAAATCGCCGCGCAGCTCGTCTCCCGTTCGAGTGAAGTGAAGAAGAAGTAAGATGCCTTTCTCAGATCAGCCGCCGCTCGTGTCGATTGTCATTCCCATCTACAACGAAGAGGGAATCCTGCATTCTGCCGTTGTTGACCTGATCGATCGCTTGCAGACTGCGCAGGCCACCACCCCTGAGCTGGGCAGCTACGAAATCCTGCTGAGCGAAAATGGCTCGTCGGATGCGACCGTGCAGCTTGGCCAAGAGCTGGCGACGCGCTATCCGCAAGTTCGCATCGACTCTCTCGGGCGACCCAACTACGGCGCGGCGATGAAATCGGGCATCGAAAGGGCGCGTGGTACCTACGTCATGTGTGACGAAATCGACCTCTGTGATGTCGATTTTTACGAGCGAGCTCTGCGCCTGTTGAAAAGTGGCGAAGCCGATATGGTGGTCGGCTCAAAAGCGATGAGCGGCGCGCATGACAAGCGGCCTCTGTTGCGGCGGGCGGCGACCCAGACCATCAACGGCATGCTGCGGGTTCTGCTCGATTTTCGCGGTACCGATACCCACGGGCTCAAGGCGTTTCGGCGCGATCGGCTGCTCGATACGCTCTCGCACTGCGTGGTCGACAAGGATCTGTTTGCCTCGGAGTTTGTGATCCGGGCCCAGCGTGAAGGCAAGCGCGTCGAGGAAATCCCGGTGCACATCGTCGAAAAACGGCCTCCTTCGATCAATCTGTTTAAGCGGGTACCCAACGTGCTAAAGAACCTCGCTCGGTTGACCTACGTCATCCGCATCCAGAATCCACACTAATTGTTGAACGGGAAGACGATGAAGACGCTAACGAGCTTTTTGAAGGGGGCCTGGGTCAAGGGGCATGGCAAAGCGGCGGTGCTGCACAATGCCACCACCGAGGAACCTATCGCCGAAGCGTGTACCGACGGACTCGACATGGCCGGTGCGCTGCGCTGGGGTCGCGAGTTCGGTGGTCCGGCGCTGCGTCGGCTGACGTTTACCGAACGAGGCCTGATCTGTAAGAAGCTGGCCGATGCGATC
>CALLYL010000594.1 GCA_937859535.1 uncultured Myxococcales bacterium | reverse complement strand
GCACAAGTCCCAAGCGTACGAAACCGTCGCCCTCGATGGACACAAAAAGTTCATTGCGCTGGGACTGCCCGCTGATGTGCAAGCGAGCTTCGATGAACTGCATGCAGCCAAGATGACCGCGTCTCTGGCAGCGGCCAGAGCCAAGATGGATGCTGCCCACAATGAGCGAGATCAGCGTCGAGATGCAGAGATCAAAGGGGTCGAGCAGAAGGTTCAGCAGCAAAACAAAGAGGCCCAGCACAAGCAGGGGGAAGCAGTCCAAGCGGGACGCACCAGCATTCAGAAGGAACGCGAACAGACTGAGGCAAAGTACAAGGCAGAGCGCGACAAGTTCGTTACGGATTCACAGAAGAAATCAGAAGGGGCGAGCCGCGCCATCAAGACCCGCATCGATCAAGATCAGCGGCAGATCGACCACTCCTTCCAGAAAGCAGAATCGGATGCGCAGCAGCATGTAGAGGAGGGCGAACGGAAGGCGAGCGCGGCCAAGAAGAAGTCGGAAGATGACAGCAAGAATCAAAGCTGGTGGGACCGTGCCGTTGGCTTCATCAAAGATGCGATCAGCGCTCTCACTAGCCTGATCAGCGACATCTTCGATGCCGTTCGCAAGGCTGTGGCCAAGGTACTCGATGCCGCCAAGGAGCTGGCCTGTAAGCTCATCGATGCCGCCTGTGCGTTCGTCCAAGAGGCGCTCACGATCTTGGGCGAAGCGCTCAAGACGATGGTCTCTACGCTGATTGGTGGAATCTTCCCGGATCTGGCGCAGCGGCTCTGTGACGCGATCGATAAGACGGTCGCCCAGGCCAAGGCCGCGGTGCAAAAGATCGGCGATGATCTGAAGCAGAAGGTCTGCGCACTCATTGATGAATTCAAGTCTGCGATCGATGGCATCCTTTCGTTCTTCCAAAGTGCGGTGACGACGGTTCTGTCGATCGCAAAAGCAGTGATGAGCGGAGACTGGAAGGAAGTGGTCAAGCTGGCACTGGAGGCGGCGCTCAAGCTAGCAGGAATCGACCCCGAAGAGTTCTATGCAACGGTTGGGAATGTCGAGACCGTCCTGTCTGCGATTGTGCAAAATCCCGGTGCATTCATCGGCAACCTGATTCAAGCAGGCGTGCAGGGATTCAGGCAGTTCGGACAGAACTTCGGCAAGCACCTGCAAAGCGGCTTTGTCAGTTGGCTGACCGGAGTCAGCGGTGAAGCCGGAATTCCGATGCCGATCGAAATGAGTCCGCAGGGGATCTTCAGCTTGATCACCGGCGTGCTTGATCTCAACTGGACCTCGCTCAAGGGAATGCTCACAGAGTCGATTCGCAAGAAGGGAGTGGCGGGTGAAAAGGTCGCGCAGAAGCTCTCCCAAGCGGAACTATTGGCCACCAAGGTTGAGGCCATCTGGCACAAGGTACAGGAGCTTGCCAGCGGCGGATGGGCCGGTCTGTGGCAGTACGTTGCAGACTATGCGGGAGGACTCACAGACACCGTCATTGGAAGTGTCAAAGACTTCCTGATGCAGCGGGTGGTGATGGCTGCGATCTCCAAGCTCGCCACGATGTGGAACCCGGTGGGAGCGATCGTCCAAGCACTCATTACCGCATGGAACATGTATCAGTGGTTCAAGGAGAACATGCAGCGGATCATGGGAGTGGTTCGCGCAGTGTTTGGTGCCGTTGGGCAGATTGTACAAGGGAATCTGTCGGGAGCGGCAAATGGCGTCGAAAAGGCGCTCGGTGGATTGGTCGCTCCGGCCATCGATCTACTGGCATCGATTCTCGGGCTCAGTGGATTGGGAGGACAGGTTCGCGGGGTCATCAGTCAGGTACGAACCCAGGTCCATGGACTCCTCCAGAAGGTCAGTGACAAGCTGGTCAACACCTTCTGGAGCCTCGCCGAAAAAGCTCTCAGCAAGCTGCGAGGAGACAAGACGGACAGTCACGCCAGCAAAGAGGAGCACAGTCCAGAGCCCGCACAGTCCGCACGAGATCAGCACTCCGCCCACGATCCAGCGGCTCCTTCTACCACCCCCAAACCGCAAGGAACCGATCCCGCCGCCACCCCACAGACTCCCAAGCCGGAAGGGGAGCAGCAGAGCAGTCCTTCCCTAGGCGCACACCTGTCTTTCCACGCAGGCAACGAAAGCCATGAACTGTGGTTTGAAGGAGACGCTCAAGACCCCGTCCTCATGGTCGCCAGCGACAATCCAGGGCCGGTACAGAAAAAGCTGGGTTACTGGAAACAGCAGCTCAAGACCAGCACCGCACCTGATGGAGAAAAAGACCGTATCCGAGAACTCATCCGCCAAGCCGGACACCTACGCGGAGTCGCAATCGCTGCCGCGAAGAAGCCGAATAACCAATCCCGCATTCAGGCAGCTCAACAAGATCTGGTTCGCAACCTAATTTCATTGTTCAAATACTTTGACGATCCCAATTATCAGGAAATCAACTCAGAGAAGGATCACATCCACAAGGGAGACTTCAATGGGGAGAATCGACACACTGGCGGAGGACACAGCGATGACAATTTCTCAGAACTCAAATCCAACGGTTACACAGAGATTGATGCAAATATAGCAAAGACTCTATCTGCAGATGAAGAAAAATATCAACGACAGGTAAAGCTATACAATCAGTATATTGCAAACCTTAAGAACTACAACAACAAAAAGAAGGCAGCATCCAAGTCTGGAGTTGTCTGCACTGACCCACCACCAGTTAAGGTAACGAAGCCGAATCCAACAGAGTTTGGCTTACCCGCCAACTACAAACTCCTGCGTAAGCAAAAGTTATATTATCAAGAAACAAACACAGACGGCAATAGTCTAGTCGGAGGCATCACTGACTCGAAGGAAAAGATCCACAGAGACGGACACACATGGTTTCCCCGTGACTGGTCACAAACTAGTATCGAGCATATCTCTCATACAATAGAGACATGCTCAATGAATAAGTCTCAAGATTCTCCGGGTGCAATTACATATCATTGCTACGTAAAAGTTGACAAACAAGGTCTGATCATGTTCTCTAATGACCCACGACCTGGATATACCAAGGTTAAGGTGATCCGGACCATTGGAGGCACCGCTACTGTCTTTCCCGAAATGAATCAATAGCCTCACGAACGGGTCTGTCCACAAAAATGGAGCGATATGTAATGAACAACCTGAACTCCGAGCTAATCACCAATCGCCTAAAAGCAACAGAGAACAACAGCACCGCCATACGAGTTAAAGATTACTCTATTTTGCAAGACTTACCGTCTTTGTTAGTTGATTTCCAGTATCTGGACCTCGCACATTTACTAATCAATTGGTCTTACGAATACCCGAGCGCGACCAATTTACTCTTGCTAGCTGTTGCACACTCAAAGAACGGAACCATCTATAATCTTGTGGCAGATGCACTGCTCAGCAGTATTGCCACATGGAATGAAGATAGCGATTGTAGTGTTGGAGCAGGCCAAGTTTTTTCGATGGCTTTTAGAAAATTCTCTGGCTTTGCTCGCGACTTTGTTGCTGACCGTCCAGAGGTTCGCAAGGCATGGGGCCTCAAAGAGGGAATCGACTATCATAGTCTTGGAAGGCTATCGGAAGATGAAAAATGGAATTCAGAAACCCCGTTACCAGACATTTCTTCAAACAGCTCAATCAAATGTTTATTACGCCAACAAGGCATACCTTGTGGTCCATTAAATGACGAATGGGACGATAAGGCCAAAAGAGCGCTAGCCTACTTTCAGCTAGAGCATGGTCTTGAGTTAACAGGGGAACTCGACAACGACACAATGCTAGAACTAAAGGCCGCACGAGAGGAAGCGCAGTCAGAGAATGGATTTGGTTCATCTTCAAACCAATAGTCTGACCCAAGCCAGGAAGTTTGTTCGCCCTTCATCGGCCTTTTTGGTTCGGCCTTGCACCGGTGATCATGGTGGTGAGATGAGATGCGTGGTCTCCCGAGTTGCTCCAGATCGTCTGTTTCAAGTTGAAAGGACCGATTTGGCGGTGCCGGATCGGCTCTTTCATTTTGAAACACGCGTTCTTGGGCGAAAAAAGCAGCGCTGGCAGTTGAAATCACCCATCGGGCGGCTCTGGCTCGGCTCTTTCACTTTGAAACGGCCTCCTGGACGGCTCCGGCGCGGCTCTTTCACTTTGCAACGACCGCTTGGATGTCTCTGACGCGGCTCTTTCACTTTGCAACGACCGCTTGGATGCCTCCGGCTCGGCTCTTTCACTTTGAAATGGCCGCTTGGACGGCTCCGGCGAAGCTCTTTCACTCTGCAACGGCCCTTTTGGACCGCGCCGGACCCCTGTTTCAACCGGCGAAACCTGATCCGAACCGGCAAGACCGCTCAGCGTGGCTCAAGTCGGACGGATACTGCCGAGAGGTGTGCGACGTAGATGCCGCCCTGGCCGTAGCCGCCCCGATCGCCGTAGACCCGCTGATGGCCAGCGCGGACCTCGTGGTCGGCGAACAGCATCCCGGTCACTCTCGCCCGTGTCCCACTCGGCAGCGGCGTACCCAGTCGTCGCCCGAGCATCTCCAAGCTGCGATCGACCCACACCCGCCCGATCGACAGCGGCCCAATCGGCCCCCGCTGCCAAGAAATCGCACCGATGGTGGTGATAAAGCGCCCGTGCCAACGCTCGGGATCTAGCTCCAGATCGACCAGGCTGACCGAGACCGGACCACCGATGGCTCGACGCAAGTCTCGCTCTGGATCGGACAGGCAGGGAGCCGAGCCAGAACCGCCCTCACCCCACCCCATCGTCACCAGTCGATTGCGTCCTTCACTCGGGACCGCCGAGAGGACGCGCACTAACTCTGGCCGCGCAGCCGTCAACATACAGAATTGATTTGCTTCGGATCTTAGAATGACTTTGGCCCAGCGGGCGACGACTTTTGGGCTTTTTCGTAAAACGCACGGGCTGTGCCGGTGTACTTTGGTCGGCCCATGCAGACCCTCACCGTTCTGATTACCGGCGCATCGAGTGGCATCGGTGCCGCCATGGCCAAAGAATTTGCGCAGCGTGGCGCTCGGCTGATCCTCGTCGCCCGTCGCACTGACCGTCTCGATTCGCTGGCTAGCGAGCTGCGCCAAGGCGGCAGCGAAGTCCTGGTCGTCGCAGGTGATGTGACTCGCGATGGCGACCTCGAACGCGCCACCGAACAGGCCTTGCAGACCTTCGGCGTCCTCGACGTGGTCGTCGCCAATGCGGGCTTTGGGGTGCAGGGACTCCTCGCCAAGCTGAAGCTCGACGATGTCCGCCGCCAGTTTGAAACCAACGTCTTTGGCGTCTTGCGCACCTTCTACGCCACCCACACTGCCCTCAAAGAGTCCAAGGGCCGCTTTGTGATCATTGGCAGCGTCTCGGGCTTCTTCTGCGCACCCGGCACCATCCCCTACTCGATGAGCAAGTTCGCGGTTCGCGCCCTCGCCGAGGGACTCGAATACGAGCTGGCCCGCGACGGCATCAGCGTCACCCACATCGCGCCTGGCTTCGTCGAGTCCGAGATCTCGCTGGTCGATAACCAAGGCGTGCTTCACGACACCCCGCCGCGTCCCAAAGCGCCGCAGTTTTTGTTCATGAAGACGCCCAAAGCCGCCCGCCAAATCGTCGACGCCATCATCGCCCGCGAGCCGCTACGAATCATCACCGGCCACGGCAAGATCCTGGTCAGCGCCAGCCGTCACGCGCCACGGGTGCTGACCGGCACACTCAAGCTGCTCTCCGGGCGCGTCGCCAAGCTCACCCCACAGTAGACCACACCGCATGACCGATAGCATTGTCAGCGCTCGCTCTGGACTCGGTCTGGACCCCCTGGCCAGCACCCTCTTCGATGTCATCGTTGTTGGGAGCGGAGCCGGCGGCGCGATGTTTGCCAAAGAGGCGGCTCGGCTCGGGCTGTCGGTGCTCGTTCTCGAAGCAGGCAGCCATCACCTTCCGGGCCAGATGAACCAGCGCGAAGGCGACATGCTACCCAGGCTATTTTACGACGCAGGAGGTCGCTGTACCGACGATGGCGCGGTGATGATCCTGCACGGCATCGGCATCGGCGGCTCGACGGTCCACAACACCAACTTGTGCAAGCGCGCCCCGGACGAGGTGCTCCGCAAGTGGGTTACCGATTACGGCTGTGCTTCCTGGACCCCCGAGCAGCTCGCCGAGGACTACGCCGCCGTCGAAAGTGAGCTGCACGTAAGCCCGCTGCGCGCCGACGATGAGAATCGCAACAACGCCATCATGCGACGGGGCGTCGAAACGCTCGGCTGGCGCGGCGGCTTGCTGGCCCACAACCGCATCGGCTGCCAACGCTCCGGCTTCTGCGAGCTGGGCTGTGCCTACAACGCCAAAGAAAACGCCGCCAAGATCGTCCTTCCAGAAGCGCTGCGGCTCGGTGCGCAGGTGGTCGCGGATGTCCGCGTTCTTCAGATTCGCCACGACGGAAAGCGGGTCCAAGGCGTCCTTGCGGCGGTCCGCAACGAAGATGGCAGCGACGGACGAGCGGTCCAGCTTCAGTCCAAAGCGGTGTGCGTCGCGGGCAGCGCGATCCTATCGCCAGCTCTCCTTTTGTTCAGCCAGATCCCCGATCCCCACAAGCAGGCCGGTCGGTCGCTGCGGCTCCATCCAGGGGTCGCCGTCGGAGGTCGCTTTGCCGAGCCGGTCGAAGCCTGGAAAGGCATCCCGCAGAGCTTCGAGTGCACCGAAAAGCTGTCCTTTGCCGAAGGAGCGGAGGATCGCTGCTGGCTGATCCCAGCTTTTGCTCACCCCGGTGGTTTCGCCGGACTCCAACCAGGCTTCGGACGGTCGCACGCCCAGGCAATGCGCGACTATGCGCACACGGCCGTGGTGGCCGCGATGCTCCACGATGAAAGTCGCGGCATCGTTTCTGTCGATGGCAACGGACTGCCCAAGGTCCACTACGAGCTGACTGCTGCCGACGCCAAATCGCTGCTGCGCGGGATCAAAGCCTGTGCCGAGATCTTGCTCGCGGCCGGAGCCGAGCAGGTGATGGTGCCACTCGCCCGACCCTTTACGGCCAAGTCGACCAGTGAGCTGTTGCCGCTGCTGTCTCATCGTTATCGTCCGCTCGATCCGCTGCTCACCTCGGTTCATCCGATGGGCAGCTTGCCGATGGGCCGTGACCCACGCCGCGCTGTGGTCGATGAGCACGGTCGTCATCACCAGCTTGGCGGGCTCTCCGTCGCGGACGGCAGCCTCTTTCCGACCTCTATCGGAGGCCCACCGCAGCTTACGATTTACGCAACCGGACGACGGGTGGCCCACGCTGCCGCCCATGATCTCCGTCATGGCTAACCCCTATTCGGCAAAAAAGAGACGGTTGTGGCAGCTCGGACGGATCGCCGTGCTGACCGCTGGCTTGGTTTCGTCCTCGGGCTGCGCCGCTTGGTATGACCTGTTTCAGCGCGACAAACCCCGGCCCGAGCTGTACGCCGAAGCGCAAGCGCAGCCCAAACCCCCAGCCACCGATGTCGCGGTGGTGCTTGGCTGTCCGGCCAATCCCGATGGAACGCCATCGCTGTGTCTGCGCTGCCGAATCAAAGCCGCGCTCGCCGCCTACCAGCGCGGACAAGTACGCGCCGCGATCTTCGCAGGTGGTGCCGCCCACAACCGCTTCATCGAAGCCGCCGTGATGGCCCGCGAAGCCGAGCGGTTGGGCATGCCCCGCGAGGTCATCTTCCTAGAGAGCGAATCGCTGACCACCTGGCAAAACCTCCGCTTTACCAAGCGCATCATGCAAGAGCACGGCTTCAGCACTGCCCTCCTCATCTCGACCAAAGACCACCTGCCGCGAGCCCGCCGATTCGCGGACTACTACGGAATCCCTACCGCACTGTCTGCTTGCGAAGACGCCCTCCGCTCGCCCGCAGCAAGCGGCCCGCCGTAGTGCCTGTCCTGTCGATTCCCTTCTCGAACATCGGCTTCATCAATATGAGTATTTTTATATGCCTCTTTTTCATGCCCTCCGCGTGCCACCTGCAAGTAGGAGTGACTGAACCACAATCCTGACAATCCCTACCCCGTTTGTGGCGTTCGTGATCTAGACTCGCCGCGCTGTGCTAGGCCGCCTGAAATCCATTTACGCTGAGTTGCCACGCGTCTATTGGACGATTTGGCTGGGCACGCTGGTGAACAAGCTGGGCAGCGTGGTGGTGCCTTTTCTGGCGCTGTATCTGACCCAAGAGCGGTTGTTATCGAAGGCATTGGCCGGTCTGCTGATCTCTCTGTACGGGGTGGGAGCGATCTTGGCCGGACTCACTGGTGGCATGCTGGCCGACCGTTACGGACGACGAGTCACTCTGCTGCTTTCGCTGTTCGGTGGCGCGGTGGCGACGCTGGGCATCGGCTTGGCTCGCCAGCTATCGATCCTGGCGCTGTTTACGTTTCTGGTGGGATGGCTCGGTGAAATGTACCGCCCTGCGGTGGCGGCGCTGATCGCGGACGTAGTGCCACCTGAAAAAAGGACGCGGGCGTACGGCCTGCTCTACTGGGTGATAAACCTGGGCTTCGCGGTCGCGATGATGGTGGGAGGCCTGGCCGCAACCAAGAGCTTCCTTTCGCTGTTCCTGTTTGACGCCGCGACGATGGCTCTGTACGGCGTGCTGGTCTTTGTGAAGGTTCCAGAGACCCGCCCCGACCATGTAGACGCAGCGCCCGGAACCGCTCGACCGGGACTCCTTGACGTCATCACGGATCGCACCTTCCTGGTGTTCGTGTTGCTGATTTTCGGAATTGCCCTGGTCATGTGGCAGACCGGTACCAGCGCGCCCATGGACATGACGGCCAAGGGACTGTCCAAGAGCACCTATGGCACTCTGTTTGCGATCAACGGCGTGCTGATCGCGCTGCTTCAGCCGCGCATGACCTCGTGGCTGTCCCCCAAGCCGCGTGCTCCGGTGCTGGCGATTTCGGCGCTGGTGTTTGGTCTGGGCTTTGGTCTGTTCGGATTCGTCAGCAGTGTCGCCGGATACGCGGTGGGCATTGCGATTTGGACGCTGGGAGAGATCGCGCACCTGCCGACCTCAAACACTGTGGTAGCGGATCTGGCCCCGACGGCGCTGCGCGGTCGCTATCAGGGAGTGTACAGCATGGCGTGGGGATTTGCGTCGGTGGCGGCCCCGATTGTGGGCGGTGCGGTGCTTGATGGTCCAGGGTCCAAAACCCTGTGGGTGGGCTGCGGACTGCTGATGGTTATGGTGGGTGGCTGCCATCTTGCCATCGGGCCTG
Organism: uncultured Myxococcales bacterium; assembly: GCA_937859535.1. Lineage (GTDB taxonomy): Bacteria > Myxococcota_A > Polyangia > Palsa-1104 > JAEUJZ01 > JAEUKA01. The sequence goes on along the minus strand of CALLYL010000594.1, from coordinate 10,301 downwards.
CCGTGCGAAGACGCGCCATCAAACGGCAGTAGACGGTCACTCCCAACCGAGCCCGGGAGGGAGCGACCGTGCGGTGCGGCCAACCCCGCTTACGGACGAATCGGCAGCGTGGCCGTCAAGGCCTGCTCGCCCCGCAACATCCGCCCAGCTTCCCCACCGACCCGTAGATACCAATCGGACGGGAGTGCTTCGCCATCCACGTTCAGCGGGACCAGACTGCATGAAACGGGCTGCGCGCTGCGGGTCTCGGCCAGCTTGAACATCGCCGTGCCTTCATCGACCTCATCGAACATGGCACCAAAGAGTGTGGTCGCTCCCGCACCGATGGCGTTGTACGCTTGGCGCCAAAAGAAACGCCCACCGCGACGAGGAATCTGGTTGCTCGGGGACGCCGCTCCCATCAAGTTGCGCCATGAGAAACCGGGCCACAAAACGGGCATATAGCCGATTCCCACACGCCTGGTTTCGGCCAGATCAGGGGTCAAGCGATCGCGCTTCCAGACATCGGCCCCGGCATCATCGATGAAGCCTCCGACCGACCACGGACTTAGGACATCATAGGAGCGGTACACCGCTGCCCAGCCCGCGTCGCTGCGTGAGTCTCCGCTGAGTGTCCGCCACCCCGACGGAACGCCACCAACCAGCGTCACTTGATAAGAGGCCCCCGCCGTGGTCTTGAAATACCGGACAAGCTCCTGAGCTTGAGCCACAGTGCCCGGACGATCCCGATACCCCAATCCCCAGATCACCAGCACCGGCCGGCCCTTGTGACGGAGGTAGTTGGGGCTATCGGTCAGCTTCAGATCATCGACCAGATGGGTAAAGTCGCGCTTCAGATCATCGACCAGCGTGGCTTCCGGCTGACCGGACACGTCGTACATGATGTTGAAGACTCGCCCCGTCGCCTCGGCAGCGTCCCGCACATTCCTGGCCACCTGGTCTCGAAACGCGAAAAAGCGTGGATCGCGAAGCTCTGATGAAAAGCGCTGGAGCATCACGCCATCGAGATCCGCATCGCGCATCCACTCAAAGTGGCGACGCACGGTCTGGGATCGATTGGCCGAATAGACCACCGCCGGCGAGCCATCGGACAGCGTCATTCCAGTCTGACATTTTTCGCCGCTCGATAGCTCGCGGACGTCCGGCCACAGGTCCACGGTGAGGTTGCCACAGCTCGCGGTGTTGTCCCGAAACCAGTGGACCCAGCCATCGATTGGAGTTCCATCTCGCGGACAGGAAAACCAGCCCTGATAGCCAAATAGCAGCTTGCGATCGAGGGTGCTGGCATCCACGGTGGTACGCGGACAAGTCACCACCACGTCGCTTTTGACCGTCGCCCCAAACCAGCGGACAAACTCGTGCACCATCTGCCAATCGGTGACATAGCGGCCCGGCGTTGGGGGTGCGGTCAGTGCAAATTGGAAGCGATAGGTACCTCCGGGTGGCACCGTCGTTCCGGGGGGCAGATAGACGCGGGTGTCGCTGGTATAAAATGGGTCGCTATCGTCGACCGTGCCGAGCTTGAAGGTCGAATCGGTCCAGGTCGCGGTCCCCCGATTCTGTACCGTCACCGCTGCCGCGAAGCTGCCGCCACAGCGCATGCTGGTCGGAAGCGTCGCGCTGACGATCACTGCATCATCGGGGAGCACTTGCTCGCGTCGCTTGCCCGATTCGGGATCGCTGCCCATGGGTAGCGAGGTCGCCGGATCACAGGCGCTCGCCCCCAAGAAAAGCAGCAGCACCGCCCTCCTCCGAGCGGAGTACAGCCGCACTACCCGTTTCGGACCAACCACAGCAGCGTTCATGTTGTCCATCATCGCTATTCCGCCCGATCCTCGGCCAAGTTCTCAAAGCGGGTGTACTGATTCAAAAACGCGAGCCGCGCCGTTCCCGTGGGACCGTTGCGCTGCTTGCCAATGATGATCTCGGCGACACCGCGATCCGGTGATTCCTTGTTGTAGAACTCATCGCGATAGATAAAGCAGATCACGTCGGCGTCTTGCTCGATGGCACCCGACTCACGCAGATCCGATGCCATCGGTCGTTTGTCGGCCCGCGACTCGACCGAGCGATTGAGCTGCGACAGCGCCAGCACCGGCACCTTCAGCTCTTTGGCCAGCGCTTTGAAGCCTCGGGAGATCTCGCTGATTTCCCGCTCGCGGTTCTGCTCGCGACCCTGCGGCGTTCCGTGAACAAGCTGCAAGTAGTCGACGACCACCAGCCCGATCTGCTCCAGCCCCTGCGGGAAAATCGACGAATCCGAGCGCCAGCGTCGACACTTGGCCCGAATCTCCATCAGCGAGGGCGAGCCACTGTCATCGATCCAAATCGGCGCTTCGGCGATGCGACCGGCGGCCTTGGTAATGCCAATCCAGTCACGCGTTTCCAAGAATCCAGAGCGAAGCTTCTGCGATTCAACCCGGGCCTCGCTGCACAAGACACGCTCGATCAGCGACTCTTTGGACATTTCGAGCGAGAACACCAGCGTCGGCACCCCGTGATTGAGCGCCGCATTTTGGGCACAGTTCATCACAAACGCGGTCTTACCCATCGAGGGACGCGCTGCGATGATCACCAAGTCGCCCGGCTGAAATCCCGCCGTCATTTCGTCGAACTTGGAGTAATCGGTGGCTACGCCGGTGACCGCTTGTTTGCGCGAAAAGCGCTGCTCCAGGGCCTTGATGGCATTGTGAAGAACGCGACGGACTGGTTCGTAGCTCTGCCGGTTCGAGCGATTGGCAATCTCGAACACCGCTTGCTGCGCTTGATCGATGTAGCCGTCGACGTCGATCTCGTCAGAATAGCCGCGCTCTTGGATCGACGAGGCCGCCAGAATCAACCGCCGCGCCGTACCTTTTTCGCGAATGATGCGAGCGTGGTGAGCAATGTTCTCGACGGTACCGACCTTGTTGAGCAGCTCGGCCAGATACGCTTCGCTGCCATGCGCCGACAGCTTGCTCAGCGTGCCACTTTGCCGCATCTGCTCGGCAACCGTGATGAGGTCGATCGGTCGCGAGCGCTGGTCGAGGTCCACGATCGCCGCATAAATGGCTTCGTGCTTGGCATCATAAAAGTCGTCGGCGTTGATGATGTCCGCAACGAGTGTCATTGCTCGACCAGAAAAGAGCAGCCCGCCGATCACCGACTCTTCGGCATCGACGCTGTGCGGCAAAATCCGCCGGACCGGCACACTCGCCGAGGAAGACCCCAAAGCCGCCGGAGCGGTATGTACCGCAACTCCCGAGGAACCCGTCGCTGAGCGGTCGTTGGCAGAAAAGCGCTTGGTTGGCACGGCGGCACTCTACCACGCAGGCACTCGCAACCATATCCGTCCACTGACTGCGGCACCGGGGCGAGAGCTCTAGAGCTGGCTAGGGAGAGGACATCACCGATGGGGCCAATCGCATCACCGCGTACAGCAGCGCGGCCACAATCAGCATCACCAACGACACCCACACAAACGGAATCCGCTCGTACAGTTTGCGCCGACCAAAGAACCGTCCCCGAGAGCGCCGCTCGATGAGCTGCGGCACTCGCTCCGACAGATCCGTCGGTGGAGCCACCGTCCCCAGTCCCGCCAAAAGCGACCGCGTCTCGGCTGCGGTCTGCTCATCTTCTAACGAACCATGCGCAGCGCCGGGAACTTCGCCCTCTGCTGGGTCGCTTGCTGCTGATTTGGTTCCCGCTTGCTCGCTCATCATCCTCTCCACACGTCTTGGCCTTTGCGACGACTACTTGGTGTGCCGCGCAATCTCTTCCTTGAGCACCAGCCGCGCCCGATGGAGCCGCGACTTGACCGTACCTTCGGCGAGGCCGGTCACCTGCATGATCTCTTCGTACGACAGCTCCTCGACATCGCGCAGCACGAGCAGCAGTCGGTGTTCTTCATCGAGCTTGGTAATCGCCCGCTGGACGATCGAGCCAAGCTGAAGACCCTCGAGCGCCTCGACCGGGCTGGCTTGCTGCTGACCGAGTGTGCTCGACGACGAACCGAGCAGCTCGCGCTCTGCGGCATCATCCAGCTCGCCGGTCTGCTTGTGCGCCCGTCGCTTGAGGTACTTGATGCGATTTTTGCAGTGATTGGCGGCGATCCGATACAGCCAGGTCGAAAACTTGGAGTCGCCACGAAAGCTGTCGATGGACTTAAAGACGGTGACGAAGACCTCTTGGGAGACGTCCTCGGCCTCGGCTTGGCTACCGAGCATGCGATAGACCAGGCCATAGACCTTGGTTTGGTACAGCTTGACGCACTTTTGGAAGGCCTTTTCGTCATGCTGCTGAAGCCGCCGAATCAGCTCGCCTTCATCGCGAAGATCCATTACGGACCGCCCTCACCACTGGGGATGACGTCGCGCAGGATCCGAAAACCGATGAGCATCACCGTCTCTTTGCCCGCATTGACGGCCTGACGCACCGACACGTCGAGCGCAAACCCAGGATCGCTACTCATGTATCCAAGGCCGAAGGTCGCATGGTGACGATGCAGGTTGTCGTCATACAAGTAGCCAAGCCGGAGCGGCACCTTCCCGGCAATTGCGTACTCTCCACCGATGCCAAAACGCACCGTGGTTCGTCGTACCGTCTCGCCGCAGGTCGCTCCGCTCATGTCGACACAGGTCTCGTTGCCGGTGAAGTTTATCACGGTGTCCGCCGCAAGCATCAGCCGGTCGGTGAACTGATAGCCCAGCCCGATCCCCAGCAAGGTCGGCAGCTCATAGCCGTGCGGCCACAGGTTTTGCCCGACCACTCCGATGTGCAGCCCGCCAAACGGTCGCACGGTCGCACCGACATCAAAGGTGACGACATGACCGACCGAGCCGAGGTCGACGCCATTTTCGGCATCAATCCGACTATCGGCCGCCGACTGTCCCGGTGGTGCCATGTCCTGGCCAAGCTGCGAACGGAGCGTGTAATAGCCGTATTTGAGCGTGGCCCCAATCGACACCCGCTCTCCGATGGGAACCGCCAGGGCCGTGCCGGATTCGTGGCCGGTGCGGATGATCTCGGCCCCTTGTACGGTCTGCGCAAAGCTGTCGCCACCGTTGCGGAGGCGGTAGGCAAAGTGTGGCGTTTCGTGAAGGTAGTTGTAGTACAGCCCGAGTGCAAAGTGACTATTGGTGATCGAATCAGACATCGAGGCGTGCAGGAAGTGACCAACCGACGGCAAGCGCAGGCTGTAAAAGCCGCTCACCTGAAACTGCTTGGTCAGGGCCAGCCCCGAGGGATTGAGCAGCATGCCCTCGCTCTGAGTCGCCATCGCCCGCAGCGAGTCACCCATCGCCAGCGAACGCAGACCGACCTGTGGCTCCGCGCCGTGGGCCGTCGGGATCGCCGTGAGTAGCGCTGCAATCCCAAAGCACCTAAACACCAGAACCCGCCGCGACTTGGCACACATGGGCCCCATCATAGCGCTTGTGGAGCCACACCGATCTGCTTCAGCCAACTCTCGATCTCACGCAGCTCGCCGCTTGGGGCCGTCCACAGCTCGGCGGGGGCCAGGTCGCGGAGACCCCACGGCTGCGGCACGCCACGGGTCAGCACAAACGCCTCGCCGCCGAGTCGACCGAGCACCGCCGGACAGATCGTAAGCTGCTCGACCAGGTCATCATCGAGGCTCTCGACCAAGTCTTCGTCGTACGCGGGCAGCACAAACGGCAGGCGACTGCGCTCGGTGACCTGTGGCAGGTTCGACAGATCGACCTCGACGAGCCCACGCTCGCACGACAGCGTCAGCCGACTATCGACCACGCGCCGCTCGACGAGCAAGATGTTGCCAAGCGGCGACTGAAACACCGGCAGCCAGCCTTCCAAGTGTCCGGTGCGCGAGATATCGGAAAAGGTCAAAAGATACAATCGGTCGTCGTGCATCTTGCGCGCCAGCAGCCCCCCCGGAACCGGCACCACCTCGACGATGCCATAGTCATGGAGCGCCACCGTCTGCGGACCACCAATCAGCCAGCTTCCCGGCTGGTGGGGGGTACAGCCAAAGAACACGCTCGACGAGCCACAGCTTCGGATAAAGCGCGCAATCACGGTGCCGACATCCATGGCATTGCCCGGATCCTTGAGCCGTCGGTCGCCGTTGAAGATGTAAAAGTCGTCGCGGAGCGCATGAATGCTGTCGAAGTGATACAGCCGCTCGGGGACTCCGTCGCCGCTTGCGTCCGGCCAGCGCAGCGCCATCTTTTCGCCGACCCGCAGGCTTTCGCTCGTGAGCTGCTCTGGTTGGGATGGCAGTGCCAGGTAGATCCGTCCCTGCGACGACAGCGCCAAAAACAGCACACCCCGAGGTGACAGTCCTCGTTGTTTCAGCGTGCCGAGCGAGCGCAGCAGCGCGACGTGTTCAGAGTAGCTCTCAATGTGCATGCGAGACAGATTGCTTGGTAGCAGACCCTAGTTGTCAAGCGCAGATTGGACTACCTGCAGACTTAGCCGAAATGCTCGATCCTGCAAAGGCGATTGCCATACACTCGGACCATCTTGCCAACCGCTCCAGATCATGAGCGAGAACACTTGCGCCGACGGGCTGCTCGTCGAGTACGCGCCACGATTCGCTTTCTACGGCTGGTGATCCAAAAGTTCTCGGTCAGCTTCTTCATCATCTGGATTCTGCTCGGGCTGGGAACGCTGGTGATTCATGCCTATGCCCGCAAGGACGGCGTCCAGCCCGACTACCTAGAGAGCCTGTTTGCGACCTACAGCCTGTTTAGCCTGGAGTCGATCTATCCGATTCCCAAACAGTGGCTGGCCCGAGCTGTCTACTTTGCCTATCCGCTGATCGGTCTGCTCGTCGTCGCCGATACTGTGGTGAGAGCAACCCTATTGCTGTTCTCGCGCCAAGAAAATCAGAAGGAGTGGACCCGCGTGCTTGCCTCAACGTATCGCGATCACATCATCCTGTGCGGACTCGGTCACGTCGGTTATCGCATTCTGGAACGACTCCTTCACTGGCACCTTGATGTGGTGGTGATCGAAAAAAATACCGAGTCATCGTTCCTCACCCGCACCCAGCAAATGGGAGTCCCGGTTCTGCTGATGGATGCGCGACAAGAGGAGTCGCTCGAAGCCGCAGGACTTCATCACGCCCGCACGCTGGTGATTGCGACCAATGATGATCTGGCCAACGTCGAGATTGCGCTCGATGCGCGACGACTCAACCCGCACATCCGGGTGGTGCTACGGATGTTCGATGAAAACATCGCCAACAAGCTGCGCGATGCATTCCATTTGGAAGTAGCGTTTTCTTCCGCTGCTGCGGCCGCACCGCTGGTGGCCGCTTCCGTTCTAGATCTCGACATCTTAGGAAGCTTCACTCTCGACGGGCGCGAGCTGTTTACGGCCAAGATTGCGGTGGGCAAAGACTCCGCGCTCGTGGGAATGACGATTGCCATGCTGGTCGAGACCCATCGCGTGATGGTGCTGTCGCGCAAGTGCGGCGAGACGCCCAGCCATCTGGGACCGACTCCCGCAGAAAAAATCGAAGCCTGCGATGTCCTGGTCCTTCACGGAGAGCTGGACACGCTGCGTAGACTCGGTCGATTGGCCCGTTAGGAGTCTCCTGATCATGATTGCATCGCACCGCACACTGCTTTGGGGTCAAGCGGCTGGTGGTTTGGCCGTCAACTTCTTCCTGAACGGAGCGGTCGCCTGGTGGACGTTGCCGCCCGTCGCCAAGCTACCCCTATGGGCACGCGGCAACTGCATTGCGGGAGACACCATCGGCACCAGCTTCTTCCTGCCGCTGGTGACGTGTCTGGTCTTGACGACCGTTGTTAGAAGGATGCTGCGCGCCAAGCGAATGGATTCCGTGCCGCGTTCCGCATTGCCGATTGGAATTCGCTTGTGGCCCCAACACATCGTCGGACGCGGTGCCATCGTCGGACTCCTAAGCATCCTGTTGTGTGCGCTGCCCACGCTCGCGCTGCTGACCCAGTTGGGAATCGAGTCGATGAGCCGTGGCGAGGTGACGACCTACAAAGCGATCTACACCGCCGTCTTGGGAGTCCTGGTTACACCCCTGTTTGGCTGGCGTGCTCTGGCCGATCAGCCGTAACTCGCCGTTAGACTTCACCGTCGATATACAGCCAGGCTGGACCTTCTTTGCGGAAGCGACTGTGCTCGTGAAGCTCTGCGGTTTTGCCGTGTATCCGATAGCGGGCAATAAACTCCACCCGCCCCACAGAATCGAACTCTGTACCGGCTTCCGTGCTGACAACCTGGAGTCCCAACCACTCGGTCTTGTCGTGCTTCAGATCAAGCCGAGCAGGCCGCAGCGCCGGATCCCAAGTCGCAAGCAGATACCTGCTGTTGCGAAGCACAAAGGCGCTATAGCGAGATCGCATCAGCGCTTCTGCCGTCGGAGCGAGCTGCCTCTGTTCCAGATACGGACCACAGCAGACCGAAAGCGGAAAGCCCCTACCGCACGGGCAGGAGCGTGCAGGATTCACTGGCACCCTTACAGACCACGAAGCTCTGCGAGCGTGCCGTTATAGATATCGAGATCGACGTTGCCGCTGATTCCCGAGACCTTGCCAGTGCTCGAATACTGCCAGAACCGGAGTCGACCCCATGCGGGAGGCAGCGTCGGACAGCTCACTCCCCAGTGGGCATCCCACAGATAGGGCAGCGGACTTGGGGTTGGGTTGCCAATGCCGCTCCAGTAGCCGGGCGCAGTGTACAAGGCGGGTAGTCGTCCCGTCCGCGACTTCACTCGCTGTAGCCAGACGTTGACCCGCGCCGCAATGTTCGATGCAGAGACTCCGTCCGAAGACTCCACGTCGATCACCGGCGGAATGTCTCCGGCCCCAAAACCCACCGCGTTGAGCTGATTCACCATCAGATCAGCCTGCGCGGTCGCATCCTGACCAGGGCGGAAGAACTGATACGCACCGACGGTCAAACCGGCCGCTTTGGCGCCCTTCCAGTTGCTCACAAACTTCGGATCCATAAAGCCCGTGCCATCGCTCACGCGGATGATCGCAAACTGCTTTCCGGCGGCCTTCACAGAGGCCCAGTTGATCGTTCCCTGGTAATAGGAAACGTCGATTCCGTAGACCTTGTTTGACCCCGGACAGACCGTGGCTTGTTCGCTGTACTGACCGTCGGCAATCGAGCTACCTGCGGTGCCTTCTTCCTGGCCTTCCTTCCCAAGTGGGCTGCCACAAGCAAACAGAGACATCGCGAGCGGGAACACAAGCAAGGATCGGTTCTTCATGGGAGTTTCCTTTCAGAATCGTAAAAGCGGCCCGAAAGCCGGAGTCGCTAGGTGTTAGCGCGCACTATTGCACGGCGCGTACCAGCTTCAGCAAAATCTTTCTCGACGGAAATCGTCCGGGTTTCGCAAGGCTGCGTGGGACTCTACTCCCCACCATGATGGACACTGGCAGCGATTCGGCTTACAAGCGTCTGTATGACAGAAAACACCGCCCCCGAAGCCCCCGAATCGAGGCCCTCGCCGCCGAGCGCGCCCCCCTCTGTGGCGACCATCACACTCGGTCAACAGATCGCGGGAGGGCTCCTTATCTTCAATGCCATCTTCGTGCTACTCAGCGCGGGCCTGATCCCTGCCGATCCCAAGCTCGGCCCCATGTTTGCGCCAGCTCGCAGCATCATGCCTGCGATCATTGATGTCCTCATTGGTGCGTCTCTGCTTTCCAAAAAACCCAAGTACGTCACCTGGGCGATCCTGCGTGTGGTGCTCGGAACCGTTCTGTTTACTGCGCTGTCGATCACCAAAGATCCAATGATGGCGGCTTCCCAGGTCATGATTGGAGGCTCTCTGCTGCTGCTGCTGCTCGGCGATCCCGGACGGCCTCGGCTCGTCGCTGGTGGAGCGATGTTCTTCGTGTACGCGCTCCTCAACATCGCGGGACTTAGCGCCACCGCGCTGGGCATCAATCCGCTTGGTCCCGTGATTCAGATGGCCATCGGTGACATCGAGCCGGGTACGGTTTCGGTGGTGACTGGGAATGCCTCGCACTATCGGGTGAAGACACCGTCATCCCGCTGGTATCTGCGAACCGAGAAGGCCGCCAAGAAGAACAATGCGCTGTCGGATCGCTGGCTGACCCGTCCTGACCTCGACGCCCATGTCCTGATCATTGCCGAACGGGAGCCCGGCAAGCAGCTCTCTGTGGATCTGCTGGCCGACGCAGTCGTGGAAAACGCCAAGCGGGTCTCGGTCGACTTCGAGGTCGTGAGCCGTGAGTCGATGAGGAGCAATCCCAAATAGGGTCGTATCATTCACGCTCGATCGACCGTAGACAACCTGGCCCTCGAGAATCTCAACGGAGTGATTGCGG
>CALLYL010000593.1 GCA_937859535.1 uncultured Myxococcales bacterium | reverse complement strand
GACAGACGGACAGGCCGAGCCCGGTGCCTTGGGCTTTGGTGGAAAAAAACGGCTCGAACAGATGCTCCGCCGCTTCCGGTGACAGGCCTGGTCCACTGTCTTCTACTTCAATTTCGACGCTCGTCTCGTTCGGCGCTCGCACCGTGACGGTCAGTTGGCCGCGTTCTGCCATCGCCTGAATCGCATTCAGTCCCAAATTGAGGAGCACTTGCCGGAGCTTGGCGGCATCGCCGTGGATCTCCGCGCTGGGTTCTCCCTGTCGTGCGATGTGCAGCTCAGGGTTTTGAAACTGTAGGCGCAGCGCGCCACACACCTCGTCGCAGAGTACCGCGATGTCGAGCTTGGCCACTTGCAGCGGCGAATCGCGTGAGAACGTCAGAAACTGCGTCGTCAGCTCGGTCAGCCTGTGGACCTCGCTCAAAATGTCGTCTACCAGGTCTTTCGACGCCGCTTGCTCGCGTAGTAGCTCGGCACCGGCCCGGATCGTCCCGAGCGGATTGCGTAGCTCGTGAGCCACCGACGCTGCCATCTGTCGAATTGCCTGTCCACGCTCCGCCTGGGCTTGCAGTTTTTGTTGATGAGCAGCAGCGCGCAGGCCTTGCACAGTAAGGAGCGTTCCCAGGGCTGCCAAGACCGCCGCCACCATCGCAGAAGCCAGGGCTGAGCGTCGCAGTCGCAGTGGTAGATCGGTAAATCCCTTGCCAGCCTCAAGGACCAAGACCTCGGTACGGTTTGGATGATGGACCGCGAAGTAACCGGCTAGCACCAAGGTCTCGCTGCCGACCTCGGCTGTCGTCGGTGATTCTTCCTCGCTTTCGATGCGATAGGCCATCGTGACCTGAGGCTGACCTTGCAGTGCCCGCAGTGCCCGGTCCGGATCGATGCGCAGCAGGCTGATCGGTCGTCCCAATGATGTTGGACTGAGTTTTCTGTCTAAGAGATAGGCGGCCTCAAGCTGATTGTCGCGTACCACGGTGGGCAGGATTTGCGCATCGGCTCCACCGGCCAGTGCCTCCGACAGCGTCGAGCCAATCGCGATCAGTCGCTGCTCCGTCGACGTTTGTGCCGCCTCAAGCCCGAGCCGCAGCAATCGATACGACAGCCCCAGCCCGGTAAGGAGCAAGCTGATGATCGACAAGATCAACAGGAGGGCGGTGGCGCGTTTCATGAAGGCGGTGCGGCCGTTACCGGCTACGAATCGAAGGTGGAAAGGGAACCCAGGACAGCGAGCAAACGGCAGAACACATCGTAGTTATCATACCCGTTTCGCCCGGTCCCCGGCGTGGGATTCATCGATGCTGACAGACCGGCTCGCGAAGACCTCTGTACCAAATGGGTCACAAACGGGTCTTGTTCCGGCCCGGCCTTGGTTTATGCTGCCCACACATGCTATCGGCGCTGATTCCTTATCCGCAGTTGCCCTCGCTGCCGCTGATCGATGATTCGCTGGCGATTCATCCGTTCGGTGTGTTGGTTGCGACGGGCATTTTGGTTGGTGCGTGGCTCACGATCCGACGAGGAAAATTCCTGGGCCTCGACGAAGAGAAGGTCAAGAACATGATCTTCTGGTCGGTGCTTTCCGGCTTTTTGGTGTCGCATTTCTCGGACGTGCTGATTTACCAGAAGCATCCGTCGACGGGAGCGATGCTGCGGGCACTCGCGGATCCGCGCTCGGGGCTGTCCTCGATGGGCGGCTTTGCGGGCGCGGTGCTCGGGCTGTTTGTATGGTGTCGTCGCAGCGGGGAGCGGGTGATGCCCTACGCCGACTCACTGGCGTACGGGCTGGCAACGGGCTGGTTCTTTGGCCGGATGGGCTGTTACGTCGCGCACGATCACCCCGGCGAGCTAATGGCGACCTCTGACCCGCTGTACTTCCTGGGCGTCGATTACCCCTGTCCGATGGCCCACTGTGCGCCCAAGGGCAGCAGCCTGGTTCACATCGGGGCCGAGTTCCGTCGCCACGACATGGGCTTCGAGGAGGGACTGTTTGCGGCAGCGCTGGCCGGTGGCTACCTGTTGTGGGGAACCTTCAAGCCGCGCCTGGGTGTGTTTGTGGCCTCGATCGCGACGCTGTATGGCCCGATTCGCTTTGCGATGGATCGACTGCGAGTCCGTGATGGCATCGGGGCTGATCCACGTACGTTCGGGCTGACCCCGGCGCAGTACGCAGCGATCGCGGTGACCGTGATTGGCCTACTGCTGTGGGTCTATGTGTTGCGGCAGCCTGCATCAGCCGCCGCCTCCCCAGCTTCATCTGCTCCCAGCGAGCCACCCACTGCCTCTCCATCGGCACAACCTGCCGCCTCTTCCGACCAGTCAGACAGCGTCAAGTCGTAGGTATTGTCCGTGTTCTTTACCCGTCACTTGTCGTCGACGGCGTTGCTCCGATAACCCTCGGCCTGTCGTTTCTCGCTCCCCTTTCCGGTCTCTCCTTTTCACTCCGAGCTTTGGTCAGCCTTGCGACTCGTACTCGCGACGACGAGCTGCGCTTCGGCACCCGCACGCGTTGGTCTGGCAAGCCTTGCGCTGAGACATGAGTACGCTCGCCGGTTTGACCGATGCGGGCGATGGGTGCCCTCGTGATTGGTATTTCGTGGCAAACCGGGGCAAATCACTTCATGAAGTGAAATTACGTGGCTATGTATATTTAGTTAAATCTACATAGGTATTAGATGAATGAGATATGAAACGACAAAGTTGGTTGATTTGGGTTGACGTGTAAGCGGTTTATTTGATTGACAGATGGGCAGGACCATTTCGCAAAGGACTGCTCAACATGACGTCAGAAAACGAAACAAGCTCATCCGTACCAGATCCCGAGAACAATGAGCACCGACGAGAGCCGACCCAAACCGATGAAGATCGGGCGGCACCTCGGGTCAAGCTACATCGCGGCTTCGCAGCGATGGATCGTGAAGCACACCGCGAGCTAGCGCGCAGTGGTGGTGTGGCTGCCCATGCTTATGGGCTAGCGCACCGCTTCACATCAGAACAGGCCCGCGAGGCCGGCAAGAAGGGCGGAGCGAAGACCGCAAGCAATCGGGAGCATATGGCCGAGATTGGCCGCAAAGGCGGCTTTGCCAAGCGAGGCTATCGACAGGATGAACAGCGAGGGAAGCCCAGCGAGGCGAAGCCCAGCGTAGTGAATCCACAAAAGGGACTAGGAGGCGAGGCGCTGGCGGACGATGGTGAGAGCCCCACGGACATCACGCAGGTAATAGCGAGCGCGCAAATCCCAGAGCCCAGCCTCATCGAGATCCCCACGCCGTCCAAGCGCCGCCCGCCGTCGCGAGGTCATCGAGAAGGTACATAGGGCGGTGGCCACCGACAGGTTCAAGCTTTCGGAGAAGCCATGCAGCGGAATCGCAAACTCGACATCGCAGAACGCACGCGCCTCTTTGGTGAGACCGGCGTGCTCATTTCCCATCAGCAGCGCGGTTGGGGTCAGTGGGTCCAGATCAGTAAGCTGCATGGTCACGCCCGGCACGGCCGCAGCGAGCCGAAAGCCGCGCTGGCGGAGCGACGAAAGCGAAGCTTCGGTCGACTTGTGCTCGAGGACATCAAGCCACTTGTCGGCTCCCTGCGTGACTTTTTCGGAGACGCGAAATCGTTCGCGAGAGGCAATGATGTTGACCTCGCGGATGCCCATCGCCTCGCAGCTTCGCAGCACCGCGCCGCCATTATGGGGATCGTGCAGATCTTCGAGTACCACCACGACTCCGCCAAGCCGCGACGCGGCAACCTCATCAAGCCGGGCCGCTCGACGCTCATCGAGCAGGGGCCGGAGCAGCTCGACGATCGCTTGGGGCGAGGCCAGTCGCAGTGCCGCATCTTCGTCGTGACGACAGGGAGGCTGCCACTCGGTGCCGTAATAACGCGGTGGCAGGACGCCGGTCAGGTTGGGCTGCGGGCGGGCCATGACGCGCTACAGGACGAGATCTTCGAAGTGGGTAAGCTGACGGAAGGCGCGGAATCGGCTGTCGATGATCGGGTGGGTCAAGGCACGGAAGCGATCGAGGCTGAAGTCTTCACAGCAGAAGCTCGCCATCGTGCTGCCGCAGATCATCGCACGCCGTACGAATGCACCGTCGAGGTGACCGCCGCGCCAGGTCCGCGATAGATAGCCCATAAAGCCGCCCGCAAAGCTGTCTCCGGCACCGGTTGGGTCCACGACCTCGGTCAGCGGTAGGGCAGGGGCGGCGAAGATGTGCTCGTCATGGAACAGCAGCGCTCCGGCGTCGCCACGTTTGACGACCACGTTCTTGGGACCAAGCCGCTGAATCGCCTGCGCTGCATGGACCAGGTTGTGCCGACCCGACAACAGACGTGCTTCCTCATCGTTGAGGAGCAGGAAGTCGACCCGCCGCAGCACCTTGAGCAGGGCCTCGCGACTGCCGTTGATCCAGAAGTTCATCGTGTCGAGGCCGACCAGCTCGACGTTCTTCATCTGGTCGAGCACCCGCAACTGCAGCACTGGATCGATGTTGCCCAGGAACAAAAGCCGCGCCGACGCGTGGGCTGCGCTGAGCTTGGGCTCGAACCCGGCGAACACGTTGAGCTGCGTGTCAATCGAGGTTCGCTTGTTGAAGTCTTCGGAGTAACGGCCATGCCAGCGGAAGGTTTTGCCGGTGTGGCGCTCGATGCCCTGGGTGTCGACGCCGAGGCGATGGAGGAACTGGCTGTGTTCCTCGGGGAAGTCGTCGCCAACCACTGCCACCAAGCCCACCGACGTCAGAAACGAGCTAGCCGCCGTGAAGTACGACGCCGAACCGCCGAGAACCTCGGTGCGGGTAGCCGCTTGGGTCTCGATGGTATCGAGAGCAACCGAACCAACGACAAGCAGATCAAGCTGAGAACTCAAAGGCGCTCCTTGTGGCAGTCGAATCCAAACGCATTGTGTCGCGAAAATCCCATCTTACTGCGTTGGTGGCGGGATGTGGCGACCGATGATGAGCTGCATCCGCGCATAGTCACGCGGCGCGATTTCGTGGGTCATGACCGCGTGCTCGATGGCTCGGCTGCACGCGCAGGTTCGGGGAGGGGTCTTGGCGATCAGCAGCGCGGCGCGACGGACGACTCCGCGAGCCAACTCAATGTTGCGCTTAAGCACTGCGACCACTGCATCGACAGAGACGGCGTCCTCTTCGGCGCGCCAGCAGTCGTAGTCGGTGGACAGGGCCAGCGTTGCATAACAAAGCTCTGCTTCGCGGGCCAGCTTGGCTTCGGGCAGCGCCGTCATACCGATGATGTGGGCACCCCAGGAACGATATAGGTGCGACTCGGCTCGGGTCGAAAACGCCGGGCCTTCCATCACAACCAGGGTGCCGTGCGGATGGACCGTGGTTCCACATCCTTGCACTGCACCGAGGAGGATGTTGCGCAGGTCATGACAGAACGGTTCCGCGAAGGCGATGTGTCCAACGACCCCTTCGCCGAAGAAGGTGTTGCGTCGTGGTCCGGAGCGGGTGCGATCGATAAGCTGGTCGGGCAGCACCACATGGCCGGGGTGGATCTCCTCGCGGAGCGAACCGACCGCAGACACCGACAGCACATACTCTGCGCCAAGCTGCTTGAGCGCGTGGATGTTGGCTGCGTAGGGCACTTCGCTCGGCGTCAACCGATGACCGCGCCCGTGCCGAGGCACAAACACCAGCCGAACATCGTCGAGATCACCAATATGCAGCGTATCCGATGGAGACCCGAAGGGAGTCTCGACCCTTTGCTCATGTACGTTGGTAAGCCCCGAGAGCTCATACAGACCGGAACCACCAATGACGCCAATCACCCTGCGTGCGGACATGCGGGGGCGCTTCTAACACAAAGAGGAAAGCCGGGTCAACGCGGCAGCGCGGGCTTAGCGACGAGTGTGGCAGAATGCACTCATGACGACCACCAAGGCGGATGTCGCGAAAGAGTCGAGCGAGCGCTCGGGGTCGAGGCTGCTGCGACCTGTGAGCGATGGCTTTGATCTGGATGGCTTTGCGCACTCCGTCAGCGATACCGTGCAGACGCTACAGCGCGAGATCTGTACCGCCATCGAGCGAATCGACGGACAAGCGACGTTCCGGCTCGACTCGTGGCAGCGGCAAGGCGGGGGGGGCGGACTGACTGGCATCCTCAGCGAGGGTCGCGTCTTTGAAAAGGCAGGCGTCAATACCTCGGTCGTCCACGGCGAGTTGACCGAGGAGATGCAGAGAGCGCTTCCTGGAGAGGGCCCTAGTTTCTTTGCGACCGGGGTGTCGCTGGTCTTGCATCCCCACAATCCGTACGTTCCGACGACACATGCCAACTTCCGATTTTTGCGACGAGGTCGGACGGCGTGGTTTGGCGGGGGGGCGGACCTTACCCCGTACTACCCGTTTTTCGATGATGCCGCGCATTTTCATCGCCAGCTTGCGATGGCCTGTGATCGGCATGATCCAAGCTACTATCCGCGCTTCAAGTCCTGGTGTGACGACTACTTTTACCTGCGCCATCGCCAAGAAACACGGGGCGTTGGAGGCATCTTTTTTGACTATCTACAAGCGGATGCTCCGTCGGTACATGCCTTTTGGAAAGATGCTGGTGCCGCGTTTTTGCCGGCCTATCTTCCCATCGTCGAGCGGCGCAAAGATTTGCCCTTTGGGGAGCGTCAGCGTCACTTTCAACTCTATCGGCGTGGTCGCTACGTGGAGTTCAACCTGCTCTACGATCGTGGCACCGTGTTTGGTCTGAGGACCGACGGCCGGGTCGAGTCGATCCTGATGTCACTGCCGCCGCTGGTGCGCTGGGAATACGACTTTCGGCCTGAGCCGGACAGCGAGGAAGCGCAGCTCGGGGCGTTCCTTCGACCTCGCGACTATCTGCGCGAGGTGGCAGGCTCATGAAAAAGCCAGGCCTGACGACGTGGATCATCGTGGCGCTGATCTTGGGGTCGGCAGTCGGTGCGTATCTAGGCGGTCACCTGGGTCAAGGCCTTCAGCCGCCGGGATGGATGCCCAAAGCCTCGTCGCTGGAGTGGATGTCGAAGACGTTCATTCGGCTCATCAAAATGCTGGTGTCGCCGATCATCTTTTCGACACTGGTCGTCGGACTGGCGGGAGCGGGCGAGAAGCACATCGGGCGGTTGCTCCTCAAAGCGCTGCTCTGGTTTTGGGTAGCGACGGCTGCCGCGTTGTTCATTGGCCTGGGAGTGGCGAACACGCTCAAGCCGGGACTTGGAGCAGTGGGTGGCACCGGCAGCTTTCCAACGCCTGCCAGCAAGCCGTTTTACGAACAGGTGGTGCCGACCAGCCTGATTGATGCCATGGCCAACAACTCGATCTTGCAGATCGTGTTCTTTTCGCTGCTGTTTGCGATGGCGCTGGTGGCGATCGGTGACAAGGGGAAGCCGGTATTGGCGGTGCTTCGTGGCGTCGCCGAGGCGATGTTTAAGCTGACTGAATACGTGATGCGCTTTGCGCCGTTTGGGGTGTTTGCGGCGATGGCCGTGGCCGTCGGTACTCAAGGCCCGGGAGTAATGGTTCAGCTTGGTAAATTGGTGCTGGCCTTATACCTGGCGCTGATCGTGTTTGTGATGGTGCTGCTCCTCGCGGTCAAGCTGATCACTGGGGTGCGCATCGGTCTGGTGCTGCGTGAATTACGAGAGCCGCTGCTGCTGGCGTTTTCGACGACCAGCTCGGAGTCGGCGCTGCCCAAAGCGATCGCGACAATGGAGCGACTGGGGGTGCCATCGCACATCGTCGGCTTTGTGTTGCCAGCGGGGTACAGCTTCAATCTCGACGGATCAACGCTGTATCTGGCGTTGGCGTCGCTGTTTATTGCACAGGCGACTGGCAAGTATCTGTCGCCGACGACTCAGATCGAGATGATGCTGACGCTGCTGCTGGCGAGCAAGGGCGTGGCGGCGGTCCCGAGGGCCTCGTTGGTGGTGCTGGCCTCGACTTGTGCGGCGTATGGACTGAAGGTTGAGTGGATTGCGACCATCCTTGGCGTCGACGCGGTCATGGACATGGCGCGCACCATGGTGAATGTCCTCGGAAACTGCATGGCTTCGATCATTGTCGGGCAGTGGGAACAGGCGATCCCCAAGGACGCCCCGCTGTACACCGGATGGCTGCCCGAATCCTCGGCACCCTCGTCCCATGCTTGAGAAGCCGTGGCCCCTTGGGTACCGTGTTTCCATGTGCAACGTGAAGCTGTGGGGCGTGCCGCTGCTGGTGCTGATCGTCGCGGCGCTACTGGCCGGAACTGCATCCGCTAAGCCGCCACCGACGATCGCGGTCATGCCATTTCGGGATCTGACCGGCAAGGCGAAGTCTCATATCGGCGAAGCGATCCGGGAGGTGGTTGCGAGTGACCTGAAGAGCCTGTCCGGTGTGCGCATTGTCGAGCGTGGCAGCCTCGACAAGATCCTCAAAGAGATGCGTCTTCAGGGAAACCTGAAAGAGGTTGAAGACGACACGGCGGCCAAGCTCGGCAAGGTGGTCGGCGCATCGGTGATGGTGATCGGCGCGTATCAGGAAGAGTCGGCCCAGATTCGACTCACCGCCCGCTTTGTTCGCGTCGAGACGAGTGAAGTCATTGGCAGTGCGAAAGTCGACGGCACCGTGAAGCAGTTTTTCCGTCTGCAAGATCGGGTTACCGCCGAGCTGTTGCGCTCCTCCGGACTACCGCTGCTTGCCAAACAGGTGGTCGATGGAGCGGACAGTCGGCCCGACCTAAAGACGATGGAAGCCTTGGATTTGTACGGCCAAGCGGCAGTTGCCGAGACCGATGAACAGCGCGTGGTGCTGCTGTCCTCGGCGGTGGCGATGGATCAGAACTTTTCCTACGCGGTCAAAGACCTAGTTGCTCTCGAAGAGCGGATGCAAAAGTATTCAGCGGAGCAGAAGAGGCTCACGGACGAACGCATCGAGAGTCTTCGCAAAGAGCTGGGTAGCACGAGCGATCATCAAAAGATCGAAGCAACCACCGGCCAATTGCTGCGATTGCTTCAAAGCTCTCGTCGCTACAACGCGCTGCGGCGTGAGGCTCGGGCCTATCTAGACGGTCTGCCGGCCGGGACGCCTGCCAGTCGGCTGTTTGATGATGCCTCGCTGATGTTGGTCAGCACGAGCATGCAGATGCGGGACTGGGACTCGGTGCTGCGCGACGGAGAGGCGTTTATGCAGCGTGCTCCGAGCAGCGCATTCTTCGAGCCCACGCGGCAGATGGTGGTCCAGGCGATTGAGCAAAAGCGCCTGATGGCTGAAGGGAAACAGAAGCTTGCCGACTTTCTGAAGGAGCATCCTGCGGTGGTGACGTGGGATCTTTGCCAGTTGGCCGCCGTCTATTCTTCGAGACACCAGTATCGGGAGGCCCAGCGACTTTACGAGGCCTGTCAACGGAGCAGCGACAAACCATCGATTGGTGCGATGCAGGGAATCCTGGTGGCCGACATGATGCTGGGCGACTTTGCGGCGATGAAGCGCCACATTGCTGACGCGGAAAAGATCGATCCCACTGCGGCGCGATCCATGCGCACAAGCTATATGGTCCTGATACCGAGCGATTAGGAGAGGAGCATGCGACGACTTCTACTTGCTTTGGTACTGCCCGTTCTTGTTGCCGCCGCGCCGCAGCCCATCGATGAGAGCCGGTCGATCTTGGCCGAGCGCGACATCGTCATTCAGAAGATCGCCAACGGCGAAGACTTCGAGCGCAACGTGGCGCGCTTTATTGAGCTGAAAAAGCGTTTTGAGACGCTGGTGTCCACGCTCAAGCTCACGCCGGGCGGCCTGATTGACGGTCAGCGATTGGCGCGGGAGAAGTTCAACCAGTACCTACGAACGCTGGATTTTCGGATCGGAGAGCAGTGTCCGATGGCGCTCGATCCGACGAACCGAAGACCCGGCGACGGCGGACACACGTTTCGGGGTGACTACGGCAAAATCATTGCGAAAAAGTCGGTCAAAATTCCCGCCAAAAGTGGATTCGACGACGAAGAGTCAGTGGAGACCTATCAGATCGCCGCCCGAGTCGGAAACGTGTCATTTGGGGCCAAAGAGATGAAGACCCACGACGGCAAGACCTTTTCGGGCAACGTCGGTGACATGGTTTTCTTGTGCTTCGCTAGTGTGTCGTCGCACGGCTCAGGAAGCTATCTGCCACCGGAGTTTCGCGACAAGGTGCTCGGCTCGGGGTTCGTGGATCGGATCAAAGGTCCGCCGCGCATCGTCAGCAAAGCCAAGTGGAATCCGATTCATCTGGTTGGTCGTGGCACGTTGCGGTCGGTGGCGAGGGATGGTCGCTGGCCGTTTGCTGAGGGAATCCCAGTGCTTAGCCACATTCTTGTCGAAAAGGATCTCGGCAATGGCCGCTACGAGATTCGACTCGATGAGCCGTACGACATTGGCCGAGCGACGCAGGTCTCGTTTCTGCTCGACGTGCCGAGTGGGCTACGCGGTCACGAACAGATCGGCCCAGGTGAATGGGTGTGGGCTATTATGACGCGCCCCGTGATTGACAAGCAGTTGCGCAAGCTCATCCTCACCGCCGAGGACATCGAGACTGCCTATGTCGACGCGGTGGAAGATCCCAAGTAACCGCATCTCGACGTGAGCGCTTCTGCCTGCGTGATGACCAAAGTGACTGCCGATGCCCCGGATTACGTTTGAACCCCATACCAAAACCATCGAATGCAACACCGAGGAAACGGTGTTTGTCGCTGCTCGTCGTGCTGGCATCATGCTCCCGACCGCTTGCGTGGGCCGAGGCTCGTGTGGGCTGTGCCGCGTCAAGGTGCTGGCCGGTGAAGACGCGCTACCGCCCGTAACCAAAGCTGAAAAATTCCACCTTGGGAACACCTACTTCATCACCAAGCTGCGGCTGTCCTGTCAGCTCACTGTGAGCGGCGATGTGACCTTGCAGATCCCCGATGCTGTCGGCAAAAAGCTCCCGACGCTGTCTGGAAAGTGAGTGGTCGATGAAAAAAGCAGACTTGGTGAGCAGTCTCTCGCAGAAGCACAAATTGCCACGCGGCAAGGCGCAAGCGGTCATCGAAGACCTGTTGGAGGAACTGGCGGCAGCGCTGGTTCGCGACGATACAGTTGACCTGCGTGGCTTTGGCACGTTTAGTCTCCGTCGTGCGAAAGCTCGCGTCGGCCGCAACCCGCAGACCGGTGCGGCCATCGACATTCCGGCGAGGCTGGTACCCGACTTTCGTCCCGGCAAGGAGCTGCTCGAGCGCTGCAATCCCGCCGATGAACCGATTGTGCTCGCCTCAAAACCTTCGCATGACGTCCACTTTGTAACTCAATTGCAGACGAGAAATCACCGGCCAGAACCGTGACTTCGAGCCTTTCCCGAAGAGCCGAACAAGATCGCCAAACTCTGTGATAGAGTAGTCAGGTGGCCAAGTTAGGTCCCGGCGCAAAGGTCGGGGATCAGTTTCACCTCATCCGTAAGATTGGCGAAGGCGGCTGCGGCGAGGTCTTCCTTGCGGAGCAGACGACTCTCGGACGGCATACGGTCGTCAAGCTGATGCATCCGGAGCTGTCGCGTGATGCTTCCTACGTGGAGCGTTTTCGTCGAGAGGCTCGGTTGGCAGCTCGCCTGATCCACCACCACACTGCAGCGATTTACGCCTTCGGTGAGACTCCGGACAAGGTGCTTTGGATTGCGATGGAGTACATTGAGGGCGAAAGCCTGCACAATGTGCTCGCTCGAGAGTCGCCACGGCAGATCGCCGAGCTGCTCAATCCCGTCGCTGATGTGCTCGATCGAGCTGCTTCGATGGGAATTATCCACCGCGACGTCAAGCCCGACAACGTGATGGTTGCTCCGGACGGTGATGGTCGGCGAGCGGTGCTGCTCGACTTTGGCTTGGCGCGTCCGATGGAGGACAACGATAAGCTTACCGCTGTTGGCGTCGCCGTTGGTTCTCCGACGTACATGAGCCCTGAGCAGGTCTTCGGTCCGACGGTGGATGCCGCGACCGACCGCTACGCACTCGGCGTTATCCTCTACATCGCCGTCGCCAAGCGGCCTCCGTTTAAACATGAGGATCGCGTTCAGCTCGTGCTGATGCACAAGCGCAATCCGGTGCCGCCACTGAACAACTTTGTTCCGAGCATTCCCGCTGGGCACCCGCTCGATCAGTTTTTCCAAAAGGCGATGGCCAAGCAGCCGACCGAGCGCTTCCCGTCGGCCCGTGCCTATGTCGAAGAGTTTGTGCGGGCCATGGATGCTCAGCCGCTGCCGATCTTCGGTGAGTCGGGCCGAGCCTCGACCAGCGGTCTGCGCCAAGCAGAACATAAGCCGGTTTCGCCACCTCCTGCTGCCGCTCCTGCCGCTCCGCCACCTCCGCCACAGCGGCGACCGGGTGGACCGCCGCCTCCAGTTCCAGGGGCGATTCGAGCGACGCAACCACCGGCGCAACAGATGGCCAAGATCGAGCCGATGCAGCCGGTTCCTCAAGCGCTGCGGACGACGCTACCGGCCATGGGCGCTCTCGACCCAGCGCCGCGTCCTGCCGATCCCGGACAGCGTGTCGAGCCAGCCAACGCTCGTACCATTGAAGGATGGGGCGCTCGCAAAGCTGCTCCTGCCGCCACCGCTCAGCCCGCGACTCCGGCTGCCGCGCCCTCACCGGTTCCTGCGGAGGCCGCGAACTCTGCCCAAGGCCATCGGAGACTGCTCGCGTTCGTTGGCAACTCCGGGGAAGCGATCGACATTCTTTCGGCGCAGCAGGTGCTTCTCGGCAAGCATCGTGACTGTGACATCGTCTGCCGGGCGTTTCCCTCACCCGATAACGACTCGATTACCCATGGAGTGAGTCGGCAACATGCCCGACTTCTCATCGTCAATGGCAAGCTTCTCATCGAAGACCTGCGCAGCCTCAACGGCACCTTCGTCGACGATCGGCGCTTGGCGCTCGGCACACAAGTCTCGTTGTCCGATGGGCAGTTGATTCGGCTTGGCCCGGTGCTGACGCTCGAAATTCGGCTGCTCAAAGGCGGTGGGGCGGTGCTGCGTCGCGTTGACGAGTATCACGGCAACTTCCCGGCCACGCTGCTGACCTGGAAAGAGTTTGCTCTCGGTGATCCGGTGATTGGAATCGTACCCCCGAGCGCAGACTCAGCGGTGCGGTGGGGCTCCATTCGCGTTCACGGGGAAAACCAGGATCTGTGGTGGTACGGTCCTCAAGCGGTGCTGTGGCAGCGCAGCGGTCGCAGCATCAGCGGGGCGCAAGCAATTCTACCCGGTGATCGGTTGACCCTTGGGGCGACGACGATCGAGTGGGATGAGGGCCAAAAGCCCGGCCTCACCTGATTAGCTGAGTCCTTGCAGCGGCCCGGTGCCGTCTTCACCAAATTTGGTACTAGGCACCCCGACCGCATTCAAGATGCTGGTGTAGAGGTTGGCGATGGGCTCGTTGCGGCGGAGGTGTCGCCCGGGTCGCACCGTCCCACCGAGCCGTCCGGCGAGCAGCACTGGCAGCCCCGTGTGATCGTGCGAGTTCCCATCCGAGACTTCGCTCGCAAAGATCACCAGCGTGCTATCGAGCAGCGTCGATCCATCGCGATCCTTGGTGGTTTTGAGCAGGTTGAGAAGATAACCAAGCTGCTCCACCTCCCAGGTGTCGATGGTCTGAAGCTGCGCTTGGATGCTCGGCTGGTTGCGGTGATGCGATAACTCGTGGTGCGCGCCTTTTACGTTCGGCAGAAAATCGTACGGCCGATTGGAACCACCGTTGCCGAGCATAAACGTCATCACTCGCGTCAGGTCACAGCGCAGTGCTAGCACCATCAGATCGCTCATGGCTTTGAGCTGTTCACCGATGCGTACGTCATCGGTCGGCGGACCCGGTGCGTCGCAGCCTGTGCTCAGGGTCTGAAGTCGCTGTTCGACCTCGCGAATCGAGTGCATGTACTCGTCGAGCTTGTCTCGGTCGCTACGGCTTATCCGACCTCGCAGCGATTGCGCGTCGCGCAGCACAAAATCGAGCACACTCTGTCGGTGACGATTCCGTTTTTCCGCCGAACCCATGGTCTGTGCACCGTCTTGGAACAGCAGGTCGAACAGCAATTGTGGTCCGGCGATCTTGGCGAGCGGTGTCTTCGGCCCAATCCATGAAATGTTTTGGCTATAGGCGCACGAGTAACCCGAGTCACAACCACCCACCGATGCGCCACCTTCCATCCCGAGCGGCAGAGAAGCGAACCGGGTGCCTTGACCAAGCTTGCTTGCTGCTAGTTGGTCGACGGACACGCCGAGTCGCAGCTCGGTTTCGCTCTTGAGCGCGTGCGCGCAGGTCAAAAAGGCGCTGGTGCCACCGGCATGATCGCCCGCCCCGTCCGGACGACCGGGCAGGTTGCTCAACCCCGAGATCACGAGCAGCTCGCTGCGGAGCTTTTCGAGTGGCTTGAGAATCGGAGTGAGTTCGTAGTCGGTGCCCTCTGTGCTTGGTGTCCAAGCAGGCATGTGCATGCCGTTTGGAACAAAGTAAAACAGCAGTCGCTGCGGCGCTTTTTCAGCGGCCCGAGCCCATTTCGGCAGTGCGCTTTCAAGGACAGGTAGCGCAAGCATGGCTCCACTGCCGCGAAGGAACTGTCGACGAGAGGATTGGAGCATAGGGCGATTCATGGGACGGTTCCTTCCTCTGGTTCACCGCGACGGGACACAAAGGCATCTGACAACACCAGAGCCGTCACCAATCGTCGCATCACCCCACCGTGCTCGCTGAGTTCGGTCACCAGGGCTTCGACCCGACCGGCATCAGCGTCCGTTGGTGCTCGACCAATGGCATAGGTAAACAACTTGCGCACCGCACAGCTCAACAGGCGTGGATCTTGCGCCAGCAGTGTTGCCAGCCCAGCACTATCGTTGAATGGCTCACCGCTTGGTAATTCGCCCGAAGAGTCAATGGGCTGGCCGTCATCGTTCTGACGGAAGGCTCCTACCGCGTCGAATGATTCAAGCCCGAAGCCAAGCGGATCCATCAAGCGATGACAGCCCGCGCACTCGGGCTTGCGACGATGTTCCTCGAGCCGTTGACGGACGCTGCCGCTGCTACTCATCGACCCCAGGTCCGTTGAGACCCCGGGCGGTGGTGGCGCTGGAGGTGAGCACAGGAGCTGCTCCAGAATCCACTTCCCGCGTTTGACCGGCGAGGTTCGTCCCGGATACGACGTCATCGTCAGTACGCTACCCTGCGTCAGCAGTCCGTGCCGAGGAGTCCCAAGTAGCTTCGTCGCCTCCCACGGTACTTCGGGCGAGGGCCCAGGGATTCCGTAGTGCCGGGCGAGGTCGGTCGTCAGATACGTCATCGGCTCGGTGAGTAGTCGCGTAAGACCAAGCTCTCGGCTGCCCCAAAGCGGGAGAAACTCGCGCACAAACAGCCGTGTCTCTTGCTTCATGTCGGTGCGCAACTTGTCGGTCCACATCGGAAAGCGCTTGGCATCCGGCGTTGCCGCGTCCACGCCTTCGAGCTGAAGCCACTGGCTGGCGAATCTCGATAGCAGAGACTCGGCCTTCGGGTCGTCCAGCATGCGTGCGACCTGACTTAGCAGCACCGCTTTGTCATCAGCGAGGCTTGATTGCTCAGCGACGCGCAGCAGCTCATCGTCCGGCATGCTGCTCCACAGAAAGTACGACAGCCGCGACGCCAACTCGAAGTCGTTCAACTGATGCGGGGTCCGCGAAGTCGGATCTGGATCCAGCTCCACCCGAAACAAAAAGTGCGGTGACAGCAGTGTCGCCATCAGCGCGGGACGCAGACCTGCTTGGAAGTCATCTCCGGATCGCCAGGCCTCTTCAGCGAGTTTGCGCAGCTCGCTGAGCTCGTCGATGGTGACAGCGCGACGGAAGGCACGGCGGGCAAGTCGGGACAGAATGTGGTCCGCGCAGTGTTTCCACTCGGTCAGGTCGGCGCTACTCGGAGTACAGGTGATGACGCGACGGCGAATACTGTTTTCCGGGATGGCCGTCGTGGGTCCGTAGAGCCGAAACCAGAACACTCCCAGGTTGCGGTCGAGCGTCTTTTGGGGGTCCGGGTCCGGCACATACAGGTCGTTGCCAAAGCCAAAGCTGACCATGTGCGTCCCCGCAGTGAGCGGCAGCTCAAGCTGCACCGTTTGGGGATTCGACTCCACTGCGGTGATCGAGGCGGTCCGGATGGTCACGCCATCGACGGCCACAATCAGCGCGGCTGGTTCGGGCGGTACCTGTTCCCCAAAGGCGTTCACGGAGATCGAATAGCTCCCGGTCGCGGGTACTTCCACCCGCAGTGGCAACGTTGAGTTGCTGGCGAAGAAGATGTGGTTGCGCCGCCGGTAGCGCACCTCGACATCACCGACTTGGAGCGTGAGGCCCAGCGGATAGCCATCCGGGCGCAGCACTTCATCGGTGAGTGACTCGGCTGCGCGCAGGTAGCGTTCGACGTGTGGGGCCGACATGCTGAGCACTTGCGCGACGTTGTCGAACCCAAACCCGATATCATCCGACGGAAATTGGTCGGCAGGGCGCTGGCTGGTTCCGAGCAGATCGCGGACGGTGTGGTTGTATTCGTCGCGGTTTAGCCGATGCAGCGTGACCCGACCGGGATCAGGTGGTGCAGTTGGTTCCGTGCACCCGACGAACTGAGCCGTGGCCCACAGTACGATTGGCAGGGCCCAAGCTTGCGAGCGACCACTGGTCGTCATCGTCCGTACCTCCGTTACGCCGATGTACCGCGTAAGGCACGGCGGAGACAAGACCTGGTCTTACATTCGCGTGGCGTGCTCCGTCGTTGGGGAGGGCGTGTCAGTGGGGACGCTGGGCTGGCTGAACTCTCGGCGGAAGACGGCGTTGTACTGGCGTAACGCTCGCTGCTGCTGTTTCCGATAGGACACGAGCGCTTCGTACTGGACACGATAAGAGCCGCAGCCAAGCCGCTTGCGCTCGCCAGGGTCAGTCTGCAAGTCATACGCCCAGCACGAGCCGTCACGGAATGACACCTGCAGCTTCACTAGATCCTCGCCAATCGACGATGAGGTGTCTTCGTTTCCATATAGAAAAATGTATTTGCGACGGAATCGGTCCTGGAACAGCGACTCGCCTTGCACATGCTGCGGATCGTACGGGCGGCCGAGTGCATCGAGCAGTGTCGGCAAAATGTCGACATGGCTGGTCGGGGAGGTGACGACTCTCGGGGCAAAGATTTGCGGGTGCAGCAGCAGCGCAGGCGTCCGATAGTTTTCGTTAAAACTCTGTCGCGAGTGGGTGTAGTTGTGCGGGTGTTGGCCGAACGCCTCGCCGTGGTCTCCGACGATCACAAACACCGTTTTGTCGAGCAGTCCCAGTTCCTCAGCTTTTTTGTAGATGCGCTCGAGCTGTCCGTCTAGGTAATGCAGGTTGTTGTAGTACAAATTGAGCGGGCGCGTTGGCTCAGCGACGTGAGATTCCTTGCCGTAGTCGGGATACGGCCAGTGCGCAAGGAAGCTGTAATAGACCGCGACAAACGGCTCGGGGCGGCTGGCGGCGGTGGTGAGCTTCTGCAAAAACGCCGATACCGTCTCCGCTTCATCGCGGGCGTGGGCTCGGCCTCCGGGCGCGTTCTTACGAATCGGAAGGTTGTGATAGCCCAACAACTCCTGAAACCCGCCGTGTTGCATGTACGAGTGCGGGAAGTACCAGTCGAGCGATGCGGGCGTTACCAGAAAGCGCTGATACGTTGGCCCCAAATACGTGATCAGCGAGGGCAGATAGACGTCTTTGCGGACATCCCAGATGCCAACCTCGGGCATCACGTAGAGTCCCGACATCAGCGAAAAGATGCCGCGTGGGCTGGAGTTCCCCGCCGAGAAGTGATTGCGCAACCACAACCCCTTGTCGGAAAGCGATCGCAGAAATGGCATCGCCAGCTTACCGTTTGGCATCGGCTCAAGCGCATAGTCCGCGCCGGTGCTTTCCAGCAGCAGGACCACAACGTTGAGCGGCCCTTTGAACGTCGGCATGGTCCGTTTGATCGGCCGCTCGCTGGCTGAATAGGCAAATTGCGGCGAGCCAAGTGCCATCACGGGTCGTGCCAAACCAACTCCAGAAGTGGTGTTGGCGCTCGACTCTTCTTCGCTCGATGACGGCTCGGGGATATCTTCTCCCATGGGGGGACCGTCACCGGCACCCGGGCCGATTCCTTCTGGAGCGCGTTCACGGGTTGCCGCCGCCGCGATGCCCACGCCGACACCGACTTGCGAAAGAGCCGTTGGTGGATGACGGCTGATCCACAGCTCGTTGATGACAAAGCCGAGCGGATGATGAAGCAGCGCGGTCTGAAGCGGTGCCGCTGGAACCTCGACTGCCCAGGTCGACAGCGCCACCGTTACGATTCCGAGCGACAACATGGAACCGATCCGAGTCACGCGATGCAGAGCCAGCCCGCCCCGCATCAGCCAAAAACCAACCAGCGGTGCCAGTAGATAGGGCAGTTCGCTGCGCGGTAGCAGCGCCCAGGACTCACGAATCGCCGCTGGGTCCAGCGACTCGCGCAGAAGCTCCAGCGTCAAGCCCGACCGCATCGCCAGCAGCGTCCCGTGCTGGGCCTGCAGCAGCATGCCCAAGAGCACAAGCAGTGCGCTGAGACCGACCAGTCCGCTGCGTCGTAGCCAGACCGAGCGGCCGAGCGGTTGCAGCACCAGTACCACCAGCCACATTAGCGCCGAGATGCTGACCGCGAGTAGTGCATCGGTACCAAGCTGCCGAAACAGCTCGGACTTGGGTACCGGGTCATCGGCCCACTGCGTCGGGTCGGATATCGCCAGCAGCAGCCGGTGCCGATAGCTGTACGCGCTAAGCAGCAGCGCCCCGAGCATGGCCAGTGCCACACTGAGCCCACCAGGCAGGTGTTGCTGTTTGCGCGCCGACTCCGACCGCATCAATCTCTATTTTCGCCTAATTCGGGCCGAATGGCTCAACGTCGACCGCGACGTCGACGGGAGCCCGCTGGAGCCGCAGTGGTGGCTGCTGGAACTTCTGTACCCGTGGCGGCGGTTTCCTCTTCCAGCTCTTCGCCGCTCAAGCCCTCGTCCCCAGCTTCGTCTGTTGCCAAGACACCGGTCTGATCGGCCACCGCAGCGGCAGCGGTTTCGGCTTCAGCCGACGAGGCAGAATCGCCAGCGCTGACTGTTGCGACTTCATCAGCAGCGGGAGCAGAAGCCATGGCAACAGTTGTAGCGTCAGAGGAAGAAGGAACCGTGTCTACGGAAACGGTTGCGACTTCAGCGGGCGACAGCGATGGGACTGCGTCGACCGGGTTGACCACGGCAGAGGTTGCCGAATCCGCACCCCTGAGCTGATGCAGCACCGCCTGTAGTCGCTCGCTGGGCTGACCGTCCTGGCCGGGCTGTTCGACGAACTGTTTGAACTCGGTGAACAAGCGATTGCGCTGGTCACGATCCCGTGCGGATGAAAACAGGGCGTGGGCCGCTTCTTTGGCGGCTTGTTGCTCCGGGGCGTCGTCTTGGTCGGGCACTGCGCCGGTTCGTTCAAGCTGCCACAGATAGGCGCGTACAAAGCCAAGCAGCGACGGGCTCGTGATTGCGAGATGAGAAGCGTGCACCATCTAGTCCTCCCCCAGGTGAGCCCCATGATGAGGCCCAAAATACATCATGTATCTCACAG